>JAUVLX010000036.1 GCA_030600525.1 Desulfobulbus sp.
ACGCCTAATTCAGGAATAGCACGTAAACCAGGTCTTTTGCTTTTGAGATCATCGGGATTGGTTCCATCAAGGAGAATGGAAAAATCTTTTTTTTCCATGACTTCCCTGAACCGTTTATAAATCCGTAATTTACATTGATAACAACGTTCTTCTGAGTTTGAGACAAATTCCTTCCAGGCAAGTGGTTGTAAGTCGACCACTTGCATTTCGACACCCTTGGGATATCCATTGGTAGTGAGCCAATTTTGAGCCAGGGATATTTCTTCTGGTTTCAACAAAATTGAAGACCCGAACAGGACCAGCACATTGCCTGCACCCAGCGTATCAAGAGCGCTTTTCAAAAGAAGGGAACTATCAACCCCGCCGGAAAAAGCTACAGCAACCCGACTGTACTTCAGGAGTACTTGATTTAATTTATTAAGTTTGTCTTGAATTTGCTGCAAGCAATTTTCCTCTTGATAACATGACAGGTCCGGTGACAACAGCGTTGAAATTGAAGCCATCTTGAATTTAAAGCAACACGCTGTAGGTGAATATTGTATCAGAATATATGATGCAAATAAGTGCCCCATGCAACCATTTTCAATTTTTTCTTTTAATCACCTGGCAAATACTATAGATTTCGTAACAATTCAGCAGCACCCCACGGAGTCTGCGCTTACTTCTGTGCACGAGATCAGGCAAGAAAACAAAGTATTACTCTTGTTATCCAGCCAGCTTGTACCCATTTGGAGCACTGCTAAACAGTTACAGATCGAGGTTAAAGCGAGGTTATTTGTGTTATTCGCTGAATAGTTACTAAATTTCCTTTCTATTGATCAAGTAAATCTGCTACACCATATTGCCTCTTGAGACAACATTGTGTATGTCATGTACAGACAATCACATACACCTTCCAACCTATTAAAAGCTGACCAGAAAACTAACAATCATGACCCCAAAAGCAAATATCTCACATGTCCGAGACAGGATTGATACGATTGACGATACCATCCTTGATCTTTTAAAAGAACGTCTTGACTGTGCACTGACAATAGGTGAGCTTAAAAATGAAACCAAACGGGCAAAATGGGATCCGCAAAGGGAACTCGAAATTTACAATCGCCTCCGGGAAAAAAACCAGGAGGTGTTCCCTTACAAAGCCCTTCACTCCATATTTCATGAAATTATAACCACCTGCAGATTATCACAACGCAAAGTAACAGTCGCCTACCTTGGACCAGAAGCGACTTTTACCCATCAGGCTGGTGTTAAATATTTCGGTCAATCTGCTGATTACCGCCCGCTTGAGGCTATTGTTGAAGTTTTCCAGGAAGTTGAAAAAGAACGGGTTCAATATGGTATTGTACCAGTTGAAAATTCCATTGAAGGAGCTGTAACTTCAAGCCTGGACTCTTTTCTCAACTACAAGGTGCAGATATGCGGTGAAATCCAACTTCCGATCACCCATAATCTGGTCTGTCGATCCGGTAACCTTGAAGATATTCAAACCGTCGCTTCTCATGCGCAGGGGCTAGCTCAATGCAGGGAATGGCTGCGGAAAAATATGCCAAATATCCCCACGCTCCCTGTCTTTTCGACTGGCGCGGCAGCTCAGATGGCAGCAAACAATCCCAATGTGGGGGCAATTGCAAGTAATCTTGCTGTCACTGCGTATGACCTCCAGGTGGTTGTGAAAGGGATCGAAGACTATCAAGGTAACACCACCCGATTTCTGGTCCTGGGAAAACAGTCCCCACAAAAAAGCGGCGCTGACAAAACCTCTGTCCTGCTAGGACTAATAAATCGGCCAGGAGCATTGAACGAAATCCTGACCATACTGTCAGCCAAAAATATTGATCTTGCCAAGATCGAATCACGCCCTACCAAGGGTAAGCAGTGGAAATATCTTTTCTTCCTCGATATGATCGGCCACATGGACGACCCGGCTATCCAGGAAGCATGTAATATTTTAAAACAGATTTGCGCTTATTTTGAATGGCTTGGTTCCTACCCCCGTGTAAACAATATCGACGTTAACGGTGGAGACGTTTAAGTTATCAGTCCAAACTCTTAATCACCAGGCACCCCACCTGGGCTCCAATTGAAGGTATCCTGCGGCTTGCCCAAGTACCAATCAAATAACCCGTTTCCCCCGATAATTACCCTGTTATGCTACCACTTCTCAGCTGCAAGGGTTTGAGCAAAGCATTTGGCGCTCAAACCCTGTTTTCTAATATTACAATGAATTTACATTCTGGTGATCGTGCTGGACTAATTGGTCCTAACGGTTCTGGTAAATCCACCCTGCTTAAAATTTTCTGCGGTCTCGCCGAGTGTGACAGTGGCGATATATTCTCCCCAAAACATACTCGTTTGAGTTATGTAGCCCAGGAAGACATTTTCAACGAGGAGCTTAACTGCGTTGACAACCTTTATCTTGCGGTGAAGGATCTGGATATTGAGCAGGCAGACCAATATAATCGGATCTACACCGTCCTTAGTCGTGCAAACTTCGATGACCAGACCAGCCCAGTAGAAAAATTATCTGGTGGCTGGCGCAAACGCCTTGCAATCTGCAGGGCCCTTGTTGTCTACCCCGATGTACTCGTCATGGATGAACCTACCAATCACCTCGACATTGAGGGAATCATCTGGCTTGAAAAGCTGCTGCGTGCCAACCTTCCTGAAAGCCCTGCAGCGATGCTCATGGTCAGCCATGACCGGCGTTTTTTGGAAAACACAGTAAATAGAATAATTGAACTTGGCCCAGTATATCCTGAGGGCTCCCTCGAAGCTACTGGGACCTATGCTGATTTTTTGGAAAAGAAATCAGCTTTCCTTGACCAGCAGTTACATACTGAAGAACGGCTCGCCAACAAAGTGCGACGAGAAACAGAGTGGCTTCGTCGCGGCCCTAAAGCACGTTCGACCAAGGCAAAATACCGAATCGATGAAGCAGGCCGTCTCCAGGGCGAGCTAAATAATGTTCGTTCACGAAATCGCTCAACAGGTTCGGTTGCAATCCAGTTTGATGCAACGCACCGTAAAACCAAAAAATTACTGACGTGCGACAACATAAGTAAGCAATTTACCGAAAGCCCCCTGTTTAAGAATCTTAATTTGGTGCTTTCACCAGGATCGCGCTTAGGCATCTTAGGGAGAAACGGTACCGGAAAATCAACCCTGATGCAAATTCTTGCCGCAGCAACTGAAAGTGACGGTCCCAAACCCGATAGCGGAACCGTTACCACCGCAGAGAATGTCCGCATTGTCAGTTTTGATCAACGACGTGAGCAGCTAGACAAATCAATAACACTTCGACGTGCCCTTGCTCCTGATGGAGACTCTGTTGTTTATCAGGACAGAAGTATCCATGTTGTGTCCTGGGCAAAGCGGTTCCTTTTTCGCCCTGACCAGCTCGACACACCTGTACATCGTTTGTCAGGAGGTGAACAGGCGAGAATTCTCATTGCCAGGCTGATGCTGAAACCAGCTGACATACTCCTTCTTGACGAACCGACAAACGATCTGGACATCCCTTCACTTGATGTCCTTGAAGAAAGCCTGGCCGAATTTCCTGGAGCGTTGGTGCTGGTAAGCCATGATCGTTTTATGCTTGACCAAGTCTGCAACACCATTCTTGGATTCAACGGCATAGGCGGAACCAGCTTTTTTGCCGACTATGAACAATGGCTAGCAGACTTACTTCTTATTCAAAAAGGTACCGAGGTAAAGTCAGCCCCTGAACCACGCTCCAAAAAATCTTCCAAATCGAAAGCTGCCAAATTGTCCTACATGGCACAACGTGAGTATGACCAGATGGAAGATGAAATTAATCGCCGTGAAGAACGGATAGAAAAACTGCAGTCACTGATGGTATCCCCAGAAGCCGTCGCTGACCCACAGCTTTTGCAGGATTATTGGAACGAACAAGAGCAGCTGCAAAACGAGACGGGAAAATTATATGCCAGATGGGAAGAGCTAGAAGAACTTAAGCTCAAGTAACCCAGGTATAAGATTGCTCCTGGCAGCGTACTTACTTCCATTTAAGTATAGAGCCCTAATCTCGTTGACACACCATCTCTTTTTTTATATATCAGGGGCGTTAATGGTACTGTGTATTTTCCATACAGAATCACTGCCCCAGCTATCAAAATCTAAAAGGTGACACCTATGATGAAAAAAATCCTGGCGTTGTTTGCTGCATTTTCTATTCTTGCAATGTGCGGCGCAGCTTTTGCTGGCAAAAGCAAAATCGTCAACGGCATTGACGCCAACTTCCCTCCCTTTGCCTATATTGATAAGACTGGAAAACCAAGCGGTTTTGACGTCGAAGCAATGGAATGGATTGCCAAAGACCTCGGTATGGAAGTCAAACACCAGCCAATTGAGTGGGATGGCATCATCACCGCCTTATTGACAAAAAAAATCGACATAATCGCCTCTGGTATGAGTGCCACCGCAGAGCGTGCAAAAAAGGTCAACTTCACCATTCCCTACTGGGTCATCAAGCAGGTTATGGTCTCTAAAAAAGGATCTTCTCTGACCATTGAAGAACTGATGAACGGCAAAAAAGTCATTGGTGTACAGCAAGGAACGACAGAGGCAAAGTGGCTCAAGGCTGAAGCTGAGAAAAATGGCTGGAACTACGAACTTCGTTACTATAGTTCTTCCCCACTTTCAGTTGCGGACATCTTAAACGGCAGAATAGATGCGGCAGCTATGGATGATGCCCCAGCACATGATGCAGCTTCCAAGAAAGATGTACAGATTATTGGAACCTTTGGTATGCACGAAGAAGATTTTGGTTATGCTGTGCGCAAAGATAACCCTGCATTGCTGGAGAAAGTAAACAAATCTCTGGCCAAGCTCATGGCATCTCCATATTGGGACGAATTGGTCACAAAATATGAGTTGAAAAAATAATCTACGAAGGGCGGATAGCAGATCATCTGTATCCGCCCTTTCTCATAGATTTTCACCTGCTCTTTGCATCATCTTTTCTGACTTCCCCTACCCTGTAAAGGTTACACTTCACTTTCCGGAAACCATGCCACCCAGCCTTTCTGTTGTCGTAGACTCTTTTCCTTATCTTCTTCAAGGCACTCTCAATACCGCTGGTATTGTATTTGCTGCAATGTTTCTTGGGTTGTTGATAGGAATTTTGGTTGCAGTCGGCATGGTCTATGGCAAACGACCTGTACAACTGTTGCTTAGCACCTATGTATGGTTTTTTCGGGGAGTACCTGTCCTGGTACTACTTTTTCTTTTTTATTTTGGCCTGTTTTCCTACTTTAACATCCAATTTAGCGCATTCACCTCCGTGACCATCGTTCTTGGCCTGACAACCGGCGCTTACCAGGCAAATATCTTTAAAGGTGCCATTCTTGCGCTGCCCAAAGGACAATTTAGAGCTGCTAGTGCTTTGGGAATGACTAATGGCCAGACCGTACGCTCTATTATACTGCCGCAAATACTGCGTATGTCCATTCCCGCATGGTCCAATGAATATTCGATAATCCTTAAAGACTCAGCCCTTGCTTTTGTAATAGGTGCTCCAGAAATTATGGCTCGAACGCAATTCGTAGCCTCACGTACCTATCAACATCTACCCCTCTATATATCGGCAGGAATCCTCTATTTCCTCCTGACTTGGGCGGGTCTGTATGCATTGAACAAACTTTCCGATGCTCTTCGCATTCCCGGCTACAGTCACCATGGTATGAAAGAATGACCTTGAATAACCCCATACTCAAAGCACAAGCTATCCAAAAATCCTTTGACGGAAACACTATTTTAAATTCCGTTGATGTTGAGCTGAAAAAAGGCGAAATCATTGTTCTTATCGGACCTTCCGGTGGTGGAAAAAGTACGCTTCTTCAATGTATTAACTGCCTGGTAATACCAGATGACGGCCAGATCGAACTCGAACAACAGCAGATAGATTTCTCTAACAAGCACGATCTCTATCGACTGCGGCAGCAAGTTGGCATGATTTTTCAGGAATTCAACCTATTTGATCATCTCACAGCCCTTGACAATATCACGATTGCGCTGCGTAAAGTTAAAAAGCTTGACCGAACTGCAGCGGAAAAACGCGCCCGTCTGGAATTGGAACAAGTAGGTCTTGGTGACAAATGTGATCTCTATCCTGCCCAGTTATCTGGAGGACAAAAACAGCGCGTCGCCATAGCCAGGGCCTTGGCAATGGACCCTAAGGTACTGCTGCTTGATGAACCGACGTCTGCCCTTGATCCTGACCTTATAGGTGAAGTTATATCTGTCATCAAAAACTTAGCTGCTGAAGGGATGACCATGATCATGGCCACCCACCAAATAAGCCTTATTGCAAACCTTGCTGATAATATTCTCTTTATGGAAAACGGGCAGATTGTTGAATCTGGTACCCCAGACGAACTCCTTGCCAAGGGAAAGGTCAATAAAACGCAGGGGTTCTGTGACCGGTTAAACGAGCTTGCCACTGGAGACAAGTAAACGTGGACTTTTCTCCTTTTTATCAAGAGCTTTTTTCAAGCCTCAATCGTGGTTTGCTCATGTCTGTTGCCCTGATTATTCCCTCTGCAATTGGTGGTGTGCTCATTGGAATCACCGCCGGGTGCCTGCGTGCTTACGGCAACCGAGCAGTACGTATTGTTGGCAATAGCTATGCTGCCGTGTTCAGGGGAACGCCCCTTGTGGTACAGCTCTTTGTTCTTTACTTCGGGTTACCCAACCTCGGCATCTATTTTTCTCCCTATGCTGCGGCTGTAACCGGGTTTATTCTCTGCAGCGGTGCATACCAGTCCGAATATATTCGAGGAGCACTCCTTTCCATTAAAAGGGGGCAATATGCCGGTGCCCATGCCCTCGGTTTAACCAATTTTCAAACCATTTTCTGGATTATCATTCCCCAGGCAATACGCCGGGCTCTTCACGGTTGCGGCAATGAAATCATTTATCTTATCAAATACTCCTCTCTTGCCTATATCGTTACCTGCCTGGAACTCACAGGAGAAGGCAAAACCGTTGCTACCGAATATTTCCGTTTCACTGAAGTCTTTGTAATTATAGGCCTTTACTATCTTGCCCTGGTAACATGCGCCTCTTTTATTCTTAGAATAATTGAAAAACGACTCTATATTCCTGGTTTTGGTCACAAATAGGTAACCGAACCCTCCAACCATTCTATTTGCCATGCCTTATCCTTTTTCTCCCCTTACCTCTGCTATTAAGGACAAAATTACTGCTGCCGTTACTCCCGGATCGGTAATTACTGAAAACCATGCTTTAAAAATATATACCGGCGATGCTTCCAAGTTGCACTGCACGCCTGAAATGGTCATCTGTCCACACTCTGTGGCCGATGTCCAACGCGTTATCCAACTTGCCAACAGTTATAATTTCCCAGTAACTCCTCGCGGTGCAGGATCAGGCCTTGCGGGAGGCTGTCTTGCTGACCATGCCGGAGTTGTCCTCTCCACCGAACGGCTCACGGAGATCCCGGTCATTGATCCGGTTAATGGTATTATCAAAGTCCAGGCAGGAGTCATCAGTCAAGATGTGAAAAGTGCAGCAGAGGCTGGCGGACTCTACTATCCCCCTGATCCTGCTGGCATGGATCTGAGCACAATTGGCGGTAATGCCGCAACAGACGCAGGTGGACCAGCCTGTGTTAAATACGGGACAACACGTGATTATATCCTTGGCCTTGAAGCGGTGTTGCCAAACGGAAAGTGTATTGCTACCGGTGTCCAAACCAGGAAAGGTGTTGTTGGTTATGACTTAACCAACCTGCTTGTAGGCAGCGAAGGGACTCTTGGCATTATCACCAGCCTTTGGCTCAGGCTCATACCTAAGCCACCCGCTATTATTGGGTTAATGTGTGTCTTCAGCGACATGGCATCGGCAATGAACAGTGTCACCGCTATTATGGCTTCCGGCCACCTGCCCTGCGCCATTGAATTTCTTGATCATAAGTGCATTTCCCTTATTGGAGAGATGCTTCCCTTTGCTCTTCCAGGCACTACACCCTCCATACTCATTATCGAATTGGACGGCCCTGAAAACCAAATAAAACAGGAACTCAGCACAATCGAGCAACTTCTCCAGAGACAGGGTGCTGCAGCAATTATTCCTGCTACAAACCAGCAGCAGCGGCAGGAAATTTGGAACGTACGGCGCCAGGTAAGTTTACGCATTCATGATTATGCCAATGTCTATATCCCGGAAGACGTTGCCGTCCCGATCAGTGCCATTGCTCAACTTATTGATGCGCTCCCTGTCTATGAGAAAAAATACAGTGTTGAAATTTTTGCCTTTGGCCATGCCGGAGACGGTAATATACACCTCAGCGTGACTGCCAAGGATAGCGATAATCGCGATAATGCTGAATCTGCTGTCAAGGATCTACTTGCCCTTAGTCTCAAACTCAACGGGACCATTTCCGGTGAACATGGTATAGGGCTTGCCAAAAAAAGATACCTGCCAATGGAACTCTCACCAACGAGCATTGCGTTGCAGCAGAGCATCAAAAAGCTTTTTGATGCCAATAACATCCTCAATCCTGGCAAAGTTTTCCCTGACCAGCCTGAAACAACAACCACATGACTCAAAAAATGACCATACCATTTAGTCGACCTAGTAGCAGAATACAGGCTGTTGCCCCTTCAGCTACCAAATTGATGGCCCAGCGTGCAGCTGGCATTGAAAATTGTGTCTCACTAGGCCAAGGGGTTCCCGGTTTTTCTCCCCCACCCCATGTGGTACAGGCGGTGCAAAAAATGCTGACAGATAATCCCACTATCAGCAGATACACCCTCCAGAATGGTATGCCGGAACTCCGCGAGCGGCTCAGTAAATATTTACAGGATGAAAAGGGCGTTGAGGCCGACCCGGACCACGAAATATGTGTAACGGTCGGCGGTATGGAAGCACTCTTAGCTTCGATCCTGGCAGTAGTCGACCCTGGTGATGAGGTATTGCTTCCCTCCCCCACATATGCATCGTACACGGAACAAGTTCTACTTGCCGGGGGCGTCCCTGTATTTGTCCCCTTAAATAGTGGGTGGGGACTTGATTTGGCCAGCTTAGAAGCGGCTATTACCAAAAATACAAGAGCGATTCTGCTCTGTAACCCGGGAAACCCTACAGGAAATGTCTATTCAGCAGCAGAAATCCATGCCCTTTGTGCACTCGCTGTTGCTAACAACATTGTGCTTATTATAGACGAAGCATATGACTATATTGTCTATGATGACACCAAGATCCTGAATCCACTCAGCTTAGATGAGTATCGAAATCATGTGATAGCCATTGGCTCTTTATCAAAAAAATATTGTCTTACCGGATGGCGGGTAGGCTGGGTTGCAGCAGCCAGGCAGTGGATGGAACATATAACCAAGGTACACGACGCAGCAACGATATGCGCACCGACCATATCACAATGTGCAGCGCTTGCCGCACTTAATGGTGATCAACAATGGGTGGCTACCTGTTGTCGGAAACTTGCAGAGAAAAAAGAGGTGTGTTGCAGTCGGTTAGACAGGCTTACGCCCCACTTTAGTTATGTTACTCCCAAAGGCGCATTTTACGTCATGGCCAAGTATCATTTTTCAAGCGAAACCTCGCACCAGACTGCAAACCGGCTGTTGGATGAAACAGGCGTTATAACGGTACCCGGAGGGTCCTTTGGCCAAGGTGGCGAAAGCCATCTCAGGCTCTCATTTGGGGGAGAGACAGCAGAAATACATGAGTCCTTTGATAGAATTGAGCGCTGGCTGGGGGTGTAAATTCCAGTAGCCCCAAGTATCTCTTCTTAATTTCCTGCAAACCGGTCATGAGCAATCCGGTCTCAACGCATCAGCCACCTATACGCGACATTTGTCCGTGGCAACTATTACCTGGGCTCTTTAAACGCTCTTCCAGCTGGTGCCCTTTTGGTTTGTTATGAATAGCCTCTAGCAGGGCCTTGGAAATATCTTCATCGCTTCCGCCCTGCCTGATCACCGAGCGAAGATCGACCTCATCATCATGGAGGAGGCAAGATCTGAGCGCTCCCGCTGAAGTAAGCCTTAGCCTATTGCATTGATCACAAAAATGATGCGACATCGGGCTGATAAAGCCAATAGACCCCACCGAATCTTCTCCGAGTCGGTACACTTGGGCAGGACCATCCGCCTGTAGACGTTCCATGGGAATCAGTTCACCATGCGCTTCCAGCCTTTGTTTTATTTCATCGGATGAAATAAAAGTTTCATCGTTCCAACGGCTGGAGTCTCCAATGGGCATAAACTCTATAAAACGAATCTGCAGCGGCATTGTTTTTGAGAGGCGAACAAAATCACTGATCTCATCATCATTGATATGGCGCATAGCCACTACATTAACTTTAACAGGGTTAAAACCAACTTCCAGAGCTTTTTGCAGTCCCTGCCAGACATCGTGAAAACAGTCGACCCCGGTAATGGCAGCAAATCTCTCAGGACGAAAGGTATCCAGGCTTACATTTATTTTTGAAACGCCTGCTTTAAACAGTTCTTCAGCATATTTATTCAGCAGCACCCCATTGGTGGTCAAACGTACATCTGTCAGCTGCTCTATCGAGGTCAGGTCACGAATAAAGCCTAAAACATTTCTACGGACGAGCGGTTCGCCACCGGTGAGCCGAACTTTTGTAATCCCCATCCGAACAGCAACACGTACAACGCGTAGCAGCTCTTCATAGGTGAGCAGGTCATCATGGCCTAATTTAACAGGGCCGCCTTTCCCTTCTTCTTCAGTAACACAGTACATGCATCGCAGGTTGCAACGATCAGTGAGACTGAGACGCAAGTAAGAAATGGAACGAGAAAACATATCAACAAGTTTGTTTTCACTGGGAAGGGAACTGGCTATTTCTTGATTCATCGAGTATTATGTCCGAAAATATTTATCCTTCAATTTTGTCAACAGATACCACTGAATTGCTCTGATTGCAATAGCTCCCAAGCCCTCTATGCTCATTCTTGCCATTGAAAGCTCCTGCGACGATACAGCTGCCGCCGTACTCGAAGCAGAGACAAAAAATGTATTATCTTCGGTTGTCAGTTCTCAAAATGATATCCACGCCCGTTTTGGCGGCATTGTCCCAGAACTTGCCTCCCGATGCCACATCGAAATGATCTGGCCCGTTGTCAATCAAGCACTAACCGATGCGGGGGTACAACTCGATGAGATTGAACTTATCTGTGCCACCCAGGGACCAGGCCTCGTCGGTTCACTGTTGGTCGGTTTTACCTTTGCAAAATCACTTGCTCTTGTTCGTGGTATTCCCTGTGTTGGTGTCGATCATATGGCAGGTCACCTTTTATCGTGCATGCTGGAGCAGGAAAAACCCACCTTTCCCTTTACAGCCCTGATTGTTTCCGGAGGTAATACCTCCCTGTTTTCCGTTGACAGCCCTGTCAGCTACACACGCCTCGGACGTACCCGTGATGATGCCGCAGGTGAAGCTTTTGACAAGGTGGCCAAACTACTCGATCTTGGCTATCCAGGTGGGCCGGTCGTCAGTCAGTATGCAGTGAAAGGCGACGCCACTGCCATTGCTTTTCCGCGGGCATGGCTTGGCAAAGATAGTCTCGATTTCAGCTTTAGTGGTCTTAAGACATCGGTAATGAACTACGTCAATCAGCGCCGTCAAAAAGGGCTGGATCTTGATATAAACGACATCTGCGCCTCTTTTCAAGAGGCTGTGGTGGATGTCCTGATCAAAAAAACCATCACTGCCGCCAAAAAATACAATCACCAAAGAATAGTCCTGGGTGGTGGTGTTGCATCAAATATGCAGTTACGAGACAAGATGCAGCAAACGTGCAAACGTGCAGGTATTGATTTTTTTGTCCCCCGCCCAGTCTACTGCACAGATAATGCTGCCATGATAGGACTTGCCGGTTATTACCATTTTCAAAATGGCAGCATGGTCAATCCAGATGACGATGCCTATTCCCGCTCCCCCTTGAATTAGGCTGACAGTAACAGGTTGCTGCAGCACCACTCAAAATCCCAATAACCCATCATTTTCTCTATTTCCTATGGCTTATCAGCAGACCAGAAAAATCCTTAAAAAAGAAGGCCTTGCTCCCAAAAAGAGACTGGGTCAAAATTTTCTTGTCCACCAACACACAGCAGACCGCATTGCCAGATCAGCAGATCTGGACAAAACCGATACGGTAATCGAGGTAGGGGTTGGTCTCGGTGCTCTAACAATGCCTCTTGCGACCATGGCAGAAAAGGTTATAGGCATTGAAGCTGATTCAGGAATTGTGAGGATGCATCAGAAGCAGGAAGACCTGCCACCCAATGTTGTCCTTCGCCACGAGGATATTCTCAAAACCAATTTACCTGCTCTGAAAGATGAAACCCAGGCGAGATTAAAAATTGTTGCCAACCTGCCCTATTCCATTTCTTCCCCTTTTCTCTTTCGCTTGATAGAGTTCAGCGACTGTATCCACTTTGCAGTGGTTATGCTCCAAAAAGAAGTGGCCGAACGGCTCATGGCAAAACCTGGAACAAAAGCCTATGGTGCACCAACAGTGCTCCTTGCAAGCTGTGCTGATGTGGAACCCATGCTGCTTGTTAAACCTGCAGAATTCCACCCCAAGCCCAAGGTGGATTCCATGGTCATTAAAATTTCCTTCTTCCCTATTCCGGAACGAGTAAAATCAATAGGCCCATATGACAAAAAGCTGTTCAAACGTGTTGTTAACGCAGCCTTTGGTCAACGCCGCAAGACTCTTGTCAATGCATTATCAGCTGGTTTCAAAACTAGCAACAAGCAAGAAATCGCCCAATGCATACAACAGGCTGATATTGATCCAGGGATTCGGGCTGAAAGACTTGAACTCGAAGACTTTGTCCGGCTGAGTTCTTTTCTCCAAAACAAAGAATAGACTTATCTTGCAAAAACACTTTGTTTAGTTCTCTGCTTCGTTTACTGTTGACGCATCGTTCCCCTCTGCTCTCTTTTATATATTTGTGAACCTTAAGCGAATCACAGTTTATTATTATCTGCGCCTACGAAGGCTACAGGGGACCCCTAGGGCTCTAGCTATGGGTGCTGCCGTTGGTGCAGCCATAGGCATTACTCCTACCCTTCCTTTTCACACAGTAATGATCCTGAGCGCTACCCTGATCATGCGCGTCAATCCCATTGCCGCTATTCTTGCAGCAACCATAGTCAGTAATCCATTAACGTTTATTCCGCACTACTACGCAGCGTGGTGGCTGGGCGATTTATTTTTGCCAGACCGTCTCACATGGCTGCAAATAAAAGAACTGCTCTTCCAACTCAAGAGTGTTGGCTTATTAGAAAGCCTGCAAACTATTTGGGAAGTAGGCTTAAATACGAGCCTGGTCATGATGACAGGTGGACTGCTGCTTGCCATTCCCACCGGTATCATCAGCTATATATTAGCCTATAAATTCTTCGTGACCATGCACCGTAAACGTCGGGAAAAACATTTGCTTAATCACAAGCTAAAACAGGTCTAAGCAGCATGCACAACTTTGTATTCCACAATCCTACCAAGATTCTCTTCGGCAAGCAGACCCTGCCATCCATCGGCCCGGAAACTAAAGCATTCGGCACACGAGCATTGCTTGTTTATGGTCAGCAAAGTCTTAAACAAAATGGTACCTATCAGCAGATTACGCAATCTCTTGCCGATGCCGGAGTTGCTATTACCGAGCTTGGCAATATTCAAGCCAATCCATTGCTTTCCAAAGTCAGAGAAGGGATACTGGTGGCAAAACAGGAAAAAATTGAGGTAGTGATCGGTGCAGGAGGCGGCTCAGTCATCGACACTGCCAAAGCCATTGCAGCCGGAGCTGTGGTCGAACATGATGTCTGGAAATTTTTCACCGGTAAAAAAGGAATTAAGGGCACTCTTCCCGTCAATACGGTTCTAACGCTGCCAGCCTCAGGGTCGGAAATGAATTCCGGAATGGTACTGACCCATGATGAAAAACGACAAAAATTCGGTTTCGGGCATCGGTTCCTGTTCCCCAAGACCTCCATCCTTGACCCAGAACTTTCCTATACTGTGCCGCCTGATTATACAGCGTACGGGGCGGTTGATGCTATTTCACATATCCTTGAATTTTACCTTACCACCAAAGACCCTGACACACCTGTCCAAGACAAATTCATGGAAGGTCTGATTGCAAGTATAATGGCAGCCTGCAACCGTTGCCTTAAAGACCCAACAGATTATGGCGGCAGGGCAAGCCTGATGTGGTCTGCGACTCTTGCCCTTAACGGGTTAACAGCTGCCGGACTAGGACGAGTCGGGTTTCCCATGCACCTGCTGGAACACTCTCTTAGCGGTCTTTATAATACTGCTCATGGGGCAGGATTAGCAGCTCTGCTCCCCGGCTGGCTGCACTATTATCAAGAAAACGCACCAGAACGTCTGGCTATGCTTGGCAAGGGAGTTTTTCCAGGTACAATTCCTGCGGACGTTCCTGCAACTGACATGGCAGATCATTTTATCGACCTGCTGTTGCAGTGGCTCAGGCAAATCAACGTTCCCACCTCCCTTCCGGAGCTGGGAGTTGCAGCTGCTGACATACCAACCATCGCCGAACATTCCTGTGGGCTTGCTAAAATCTGGCGCCTGCGCGAATACTCGCAGCCATTGCTGGAGAATATCCTATTCCGCTGTTGTTAAGCCTTTCCATTACCTGTGTTGGGGGAGTTAAGCAGGACCAAGATACTACGAAAAATGGAATGTGAGAAATACACGAAGGGAAAGAAACAAACGGCTTTAAAGCCCCTTAAAAAAGAGGCTTTAAAGCTAAAGCAAAGAATTAAAAAGGTACATCGTCAGCCATTGGAGGTGGTTCCTGTGGAAAATCACCAAAACTGCCTCCACCGCCATCACCACCAGCTGCACCAGCACCTCGAGGGGTCAGCATTTTCATTTCCCTTGCCACAATCTCAGTGGTGTATCTGTCATTCCCATTCTGATCTTGCCATTTCCGAGTCTGCAGCTTTCCTTCTATATAGACTCTAGCCCCTTTTGACAGGTATTCGCCACAAATCTCTGCAAGACGTCGCCAGGCAACTATTCGGTGCCATTCTGTCTGTTCCTGCATTTGCCCATCTTTGCCTTTCCATCTCTCTGTTGTTGCTACATTGAAAGACGCCATTGCGTCGCCGCTTTGGGTGTACCGTATTTCAGGGTCAGCGCCAAGATTACCGATAAGAATCGCCTTATTAATCATTATTCACCTGTTATTTAAAATTCAGTTTACGATTTCTCTTATACTTTTGATTTTTAAAAATTACAAAATATCATTTATGAATCTGTTGATCTACAAGAATTTTCGTTCAAGGTCAAGGCATGTTGAAAAAATAAACACAGGCATGTAGTTGATATTCCGAGGATTATTTTTCCAGCATAACGAAGAGATTGGGCGAAAATACTGTAAATCAACAGGCTCATTTATTGGAGACACTAACCGATCGGTCCAGCATCTTTGACAGCCCGCCATGCTCTTCCGGAGTATAACCAAATACCTCCTGCCATATTTCGCTGCTTTCCATGCAAAAATAAATACAGGTCCGTTCTGTTGTATATTTTTGTAATTCACCCAGGATGAACTGATACATGGAGACCCTTTGCGGTCTGAAGTAGCGGTACTTATTATCGAGCCCATTGATAAATTCTTCATAAAAAAAGGTCGAACTAGGAAACCGCTCTGTGGCAATATTCTTTAGTGACGGCAGGTAACGTAGTGCCCCCATGCTTATCCATGCGATTTTATCAGCTGGTATAGCCTGGAATAACCGCCTTATGGTCTCACGGTACCCCTGCTGCCAGTTATCGTGATAAATGATAGGGTCAAAATGAAAGGCAAGATGATACCCCCATTCTGCGGCTTTGGCTGCAGCCTTGAGGCGCTCATCCAAAGTTGCAGTACGTAACTCCTCTTTAGCCATTATAACCGGGCTATTGAGCGACCAGGCAACTACAGTGCGCCCGTTGTGTGGAACGTGTTCAAGGTGCTCAATGACATTGCACTTGGTCTTTAATTCGAGCACAGCATTGCTTTTGTCACTCATGTACCTGATTAAGCGAGGACTTAATCCCGTCAACGAGTCAATGGCAAGGCTATCT
>JAUVLX010000154.1 GCA_030600525.1 Desulfobulbus sp.
GACACTCATGCAGTGCGCATTGATGTTGTTGCCCTAGGGAGTAACTGGAAATCACTTGCACTCCGCTTGGACTCGCCGAGGAGAAGTGATCTTGTATACCGCTACGATGAGGTCACCTTTCTGGTAGAACCATCCCTGCTCGCGGCCTGCGGTTCCATTAAAATTGATTACAGTCCTTCAGATTTACAGATAATTGAGCATATTCAAGGCGGTTTTTCAATATCTTCCCAAACCCCTCTTTCCTGTGTATTAGCCTAGATTATTTTTCCTTCTTTTTGCAGCTCGGACCTGCAAGGTCCACCAAGGCATCCTACTCCAGTTACCCCTGCCATGGCTGCCACCTTTTGTTATTCATAAGCATAGGTAGTCTGCTGCGATGGTGAAAAGTGCTGATAATCCATTTCCAGAGAATCGGCACCAAACCACATCGGAATTTTACCGCTGCTCCCAGATACATGACCAAAAAAACGTGCCGCAGCAACCAAGTAGGCAAATTGTTCTCTGGGAATTGTGGAGAGAGGGAGTGTGCCGGCAAGAAAGAAATCGACACTATCCTTTTCCTTTACCACCAGCACGTCGTTTTGCTCCTGCATCATTTTATCACTCAGAAAGCGTACTGATTCCAGCTGCGCCTTACCTTCAACAATTCCGTTAAATACAAACATTGCCCGACTCATGATCATTTTAAATTGCATAACACTCCTCCTGTTTGTCGTTTTTCTTGACTCTACCAGGGGAGGTTTGTCATATAGTGATCAACCCCCTTTTTTTTATAAAAAAAATTATGAGCCTGCTTGAACGAATCTATTTTTTTCACTCTCGAATTCACAACAGTGGTTTTCCCAATGCTTCAGAATTGGCTGCTGAGTTTGAAGTGTCCACAGCTACTGCACATAGGGATATCAATTATCTCCGTGACCGTCTTCTCGCCCCTCTTTCTTTTGATCAGCAGAAAAATGGGTATTACTATACAGAAACCGGCTTTAGTCTTCCTTTTGAAGAAAGTTCGAAAATCATTCTTTTCCTGGGTATTCTGACCTCCATCGCCGAAGAAGCAGGACTTTCGGAACTGCCAGAATTCGACCAACTCCGCAACAAGTTAACCTCCCTGGTGGTTCCTGGTCATCAATATCTCGAACAATATCTTCATTGTGAATGGGTGGAAACCGAACCGGTGGACCATGTCACCTTTATGTCTATAATCAATGCGCTGCTTGAGCAGAAACAGCTTACCGTTGTATATGCTCAAGAGCTTCATTGCTTGACCAACAGAACTCTTGATCCTCTTAAGCTGCTCCATTATCAGGGCCGCTGGTACCTCTACGCATGGTGTTACCTTCGTCAATCCAGAAGACTGTTTCATCTTTCACGGATACAAAAAGCATAACCGCTGAACAAGCATGTCCAACACCCTATGGACATGCTGGACACATCACTTACCGGCGCTTTCGGTATCTTTAAGGGAGCGCGAACAAACATGGTGACCATTTCCTTTAAGGGGCAGGCTGCAGAAACCGTCAGATATCAGCAATGGCACCCAGAGCAACATCTGGATGAAAAAAATGGTAGATTACTGCTGACCCTCCCTGTTGCCGATCATCGTGAAATCATAATGAAAGTACTCCAATTCGGTAGTTTGGCGGAAATCATCTCCCCACAGAAACTTAGAAAAAAAGTTCACGCAGAGTTGGGTAAGATGATACAATTGTATGCAACTGTACTTACTCCCTAAATAAAACTATCCCGCCTAAACAATTCAATTAACCAATCAAATACTGCCTTGAGGAAAATAATGGCCCCTTTTGTTACCGCTGTTGTCCTTGCCGCCGGCAAAGGAACACGGATGAAATCTGATAAAGCCAAAGTGCTCCATGAAGTTTTTTTCAAACCCATGGTCCATCACGTACTTGACAGTATCAACCAGATTGCAGTGCAACAGAGCATTGTCATTGTTGGTCACCAGCAAGAGCGTGTTGAACACTCCCTGAAGGACTACAAACATATCCCGGTAACCCAGAAAGAACAGTTAGGGACCGGCCATGCAGTGTTGTGTACGGAAACAGCCTGTGCTAATGCTGAGCAGGTAATGATCCTCTGCGGTGATACACCACTAATCAGACCTTCGATGCTCCAAGCTCTCCTTGAGCAACACCTACACACCGATGCAACTCTTACCCTGCTGACGACTACACTGGACAATTCTTTTGGTTACGGACGGCTAGTTAAAGATGACCTGAAAAATGTAATTGGGATTGTAGAACAAAAAGACGCTACTGCAGAGCAGCAAAAAATTCGTGACATTAATGCTGGTATCTATTTGGTAAAAAAAGATTTTCTGTTTTCCGCTCTCCATCAGGTAGGGACAGATAACAGCCAGGGTGAGGTCTACCTCACCGATATCGTCTCCATTGCCGTAAAAAACGGCCATAAAGTGCACAACTTTTCGCACCCTGACGCAATTGATGTACTCGGTGTCAATTCACGAGTGGAACTTGCCCAGGCCCATCAAGAGTTGCAAAAGCGCTATAACTGCCAGTTGATGCTCACCGGCATCACCATGCTTTCCCCAGAAACCACCCTGGTAGCTCCCACCTGCTCTCTTGAGGGAGACTGCATGCTCTATCCGGGAAGCCAACTCACCGGAAAGACATCGCTTGGAAAATGCTGCATTGTAAATACTGGCGCTGTGCTCCATAATTGCCTTGTAGCCGACAGTGCTATTATCGGTGCCCATGCAGTTATTGAGAACTGCTCTATTGGCCAAAATGAACGTATCCCTCCCCTGGTCCACAGAGTAGGATAATAATTGTTGCCGATCATTTCTCCACTAATGTGGTTTTCACTTTCTCAATGATCAACTAAAGGGTAATATCCACCATTTTTCAATGACCTCTACTCAGGTATTCAACAAGACGGAGCTTCACAATCATGAGTAATATAAAAAAAATGTATTCATCTATCCTTGGCGATTCATTCCCCTTGGAAATGACTATTTCCTTTGATGACCAAAAACTTGTCTACCGCAAGAAGACCTGGAATATTAAATCCGCTGACGGAACCGAGGAAGAAAGAGGCCTGCGTTATGGCGAAAACCCTAACCAGGAAGCGGCACTCTACGAACTGGTCAACGGTAACCTCGTCCTAGGAGAATGCAGTTATATTAATCCGGGCAACGGCCTGGTCAGCGCCATTACCATTGATGATATGGTACAGGTGGGAAAACATCCTGGAAAAATCAATTTGACCGATGTGGATAACGGCCTAAATATTATCAAATACCTGACAGATAAACCCGCTGCTGCAATACTCAAGCACAACAACCCATGTGGTGCGGCTGTTGGTGCAAATCTTGCTGAGGCCTACAGCAAAGCAAACCGGGTTGACAGAATTGCTGCATTTGGCGGTGCCGTTGTTACCAGTCTCCCAATTGACAAGCAGACAGCGACATTAATGGCGGAAAATTATCTTGAGGTAGTGTGCGCACCTAATTTTGAAGAAGGCGTACTCGATATCCTTGCCCAAAGAAAAAATCTACGAATCATCAAGATGGACGGAATCAACAAATTGGCTGATTTTGAGCACCACCGTTTTATTGATTTTAAATCATTGATCGATGGCGGCATTATTGTTCAGCAATCTGCTATCAACACCATCCGCACCCCGGAAGATTTACTGCCTGCAGAAACGGTGCGAAAAGGAGTGGAATATCGATGTGAACGGCAACCCACCCAAAGGGAAATTGATGACATGCTTTTTGGTTGGGCCATTGAGCACGGCGTAACATCCAACTCGGTGCTGTATGTTAAGGACGGCTGTACTGCCAGTATTGGCACAGGAGAACAGGACAGAGTAGGTGTCGCGGAAATTGCAGTACACAAGGCATACATAAAATATGCAGACACGCTTTGCTTTGATCTTTACAACATGCCCTATGCTAAATTGGCCCTTGAAGTGGACCAAGGAAAAAAAGACAAGTCCATGCTGGACGAAATTGAAAGCAAGGTAACTGCAGATAATGCAGGGTTGTCAGGGTCTGTCATGATCTCTGACGCATTTTTCCCTTTTCGAGATGGGGTTGATATCGGTATCAATGAAGGCATAACAGCAATACTACAGCCTGGAGGTTCGATGCGTGATTTTGAATCCATCGAAGCCTGCAACGAGGCAAATCCAAAGGTTACAATGATGTACACCGGACAACGTTCATTCAAGCACTAACCCGTCCGAACCTGTAAATATCAGTAAACCTGCCGTTCGTGTACTTAACTCCACGTGCCGGTGAGCGGCAGGTTACCTTCTTACAGCGTTACCCACCGCTTCTGCCGGGCAGCTTCCAGGCAGGCTTCACATATATGAACAGATACCAACCCTTCACTTCCAGAAACAGGATTTGGCGCCTGCAGGTGCAGATATTGTTCCCACTCACAGAGCAGCGGCACAATAGTACTCACAGGTTCGACCGGACTCAAATCAGTAATTACCTGCTGCTCTATTTTAGTACATTTATTGTAAATTTGCTCGCCCTGGAGCTGACACTTATCGCCAACAAATTCAAACAGGCCGGATCGTGCCTGGCCCACCTTAGAACAGTCTACCGTACCGACCACACCGTTATCCATTTCAAGTAAAACAGCCAATACATCTTCAAGCTGCTTCTCCCCTTTTGAACGAGTCACAGCGGCCACTCTTCTTACTTCCAGGCCTGTAATGTAACGAAGGGCATCAAAAACATGCACTGCTGTGTGAAAACTTACCCCTGCACCTGCCAGGTCAGGGTCTTCATGCCACTTAAGGGTAGATGGCTCCAAGCGCTGGTTGGCAGAAAAAGTATGCAGTGTTCCCACCTGCCCTATATTTTGCTTCAATGTCTGAACAACAGCATTGTAGCGGAGAGTCTGGCCTGTTGTCAGTTGCAGCCCCAGTTTACGTTCTAAGGCTACTATCAGGCGGGCATCCTCCAGACTGCCTGCCAGTGGTTTTTCTATCAGCACCGGTTTGTTAACTCGGGCACATTCCTTGGCAATGGGCAGATTCATGGTAGGAGGTACCGCTGCTACCACACAGTCAACATCACTACTGGCGATCAATTCCAGCCAGTCTGCATGAAAAGAGCATTCCCACTGTTTTGCCTGCCCAATGCCTTCGGCTGAACGGCGGCATATAGCGGCAAGACGCATGCCAGGGATATCATGGGCCAAATGGTTAGCATACCTGCTGCCATGTTTTCCAGTGCCAATCACCCCCACTCGAAGGATTGGTGGCTTACTTTTTCCAGTCATGGGTGAGCCCCCCGGCATTCTCTATTTTGTCGTTTTAAAAGTGGCGCTCTCGGCAGGCGCACACAGTCCATGCCAATCTTGTGGAAGCTGCTCTAGTGGTATGTGAAGTGCGGTTATAAATTCACAAAAATGGGCAGGCGAACAATTAAAAGCTTGAGATGTCTGCCCTACTTGTTTTTCATTACATTCCAGTGTGATAAATGCAATCAACACTTGGGCAACAACCTTCCGATATTGGGCACTCTCAATCTGAACCCGTTGGCAAAAATTATGCAGTCTAGTCCAGTTTACTCTAGCCCGTTCCACACCTCTGAACAAAGAAAGGGAACGATTATCCGCTGTCAGATCTCTACAAATGATTTCAAGATAACGGGCTATAACGGCCTCATGCAGTGGGCTGAGTTCCTCCTCCGTAAGGACCATTGCCGGTCCCTCAGCATCATGAGTAAGATATTCCAAGGTAGAATGAAATACTATTTCAGGAATTTCCCCAGAATCACGGATAATGAGCAACTCCTCCTGGATAATCAGCTCCCGTTCTTCATTAATCATGATTTACTATTTCAAGAATTCATTGTTATCCAGATTGAAAAGCCCTCTCACTACGGTAATCCTCTCGGTCTTGCTAACGCAATGGTGGTCTGACTTCAGATACTGCAAAGGGTGATGCATAAGCTTCTTGGCGATGGCCGATGCCATTTTTTCCATTGAGCGCTTGTCACCATCAGTGAGGCCCTCTATACGGTTAACAGTCTTCTGGTACTCTCCCATAACGACCTCATCTACCATCCTGCGCAGTTCGATGATTGTCGGTGTAGTAACAAGATTTTCCAGCCACTTTGTGAACTTAAGTTTTTCCTCGGCTACAATCCGTTCGGCCTTAACTGCCTCCTTGTCCCTTTCGCTCTTATTCATCTCGACAACATTATTCAAATCGTCGATATCGTACAGGTAGACATTTTCCAACTCGTTTATTCCAGCATCCAGGTCTCGGGGGACTGCAATATCTATAAAAAAGAGAGGCTTATTGCGGCGCTCCCGCATCACAGTACGTACGTCTTCTTTATTGAGGATAACCTCTGTTGCCCCGGTGGAACTGATGACAATATCAACCTGCTCAAGTTGGCCAAATACTTCCTCAAGTGCAACGGCATGGCCATTAAAACAGCGGGCAAGGGTAACTGCCCGTTGCAGGGTTCGATTGGCAACTACCACATCTGCAACCCCCTGCCCCACTAGATTCTCTGCCGCTAGCTCTGCCATCTCGCCAGCCCCGATGAGCAACACCTTTTTGTCATGCAGGTCGCCAAATATTTTTTTGGCCAGCTCAACCGCGGCATAACTTATAGAAACAGCACTGGCCCCTATGCCGGTTTCAGTCCTGACCCGCTTTGCAGTGGAAAAAGCCTTGTGCAGGAGTTTATTCAGCACAAATCCAGAACTTTTATGATCTGCTGCATACCGATAAGCCTCTTTCAACTGGCCTAGGATCTGTGCTTCGCCGACAATCATTGAATCAAGGCTTGCCGCAACCATGAAAAGATGATCCACAGCGTCTTCGTCCTGATAATGATAGACATACTCTTTCAGATCTTTTCCGGTAACCGCATCTGCAAAAAGCATTTCGAGCACTCGATTGCTACAGGCTATCGGCTCTCGGCAGGTGAACAAGACCTCTACCCGGTTGCAGGTGGAAAGCAGATAACATTCTTTAATTCCATCCAGCTGACTGAGCAAATCCAGTGACTGATCATAGCCACCTGAAATGGCGAGTTTTTCTCTTATTACCAGAGGGGTGGTTTTATGATTGACCCCCAGCAGAACAATGGTATCACGAGGCATAAGTATGAACCCCTTTCAAAAGAAAGGACACCCCCCAAAAAGTAAATATGGCTGAAACAAAGGCTATAATACTGACAAATGCAATCCGCCGACCACGCCATCCCACTGTAAAACGCTGATGCATAACCCCGGCATATAAAAACCAGGTAACAAGTGACCATGTTTCTTTGGGATCCCAATGCCAATACGCACCCCATGCCTGCTTGGCCCAGAGTACACCGGTTACCAATCCTAATGTGAGCAGCGTAAAACCAACACTGAGACAATGATGGTTGAGTTTATCCAGTGCCTCCAGAGAAGGAAGACGGGAATAAAATAGGCCGAATCGTTTCTGCTTAATTTCCCTTTCCTGCAGAAGATACATAATACTGCCGATAAAGGACAGCGCCAAAAAGGCATAGGCAACCAGGGAAACGGACGCATGAACAGGTAGCCACCAGGACTGATAGACCGGAGCTAGGGGAATAATTTGCCTGGAAGAAAATGCGGCGATCAGCATTAACACAACAACTAAAGTACTGACAAAAGTGCCGAGATTTTTAACGGTATAACGCCAGCGAAAAGAGAGATAACTCCATGCAGTGGCCCAGGCGAAAAAAGATATGGTTTCGTGATGGCTGGTTATAGGAGTATGTCCAGCCTCAAGATATCTGAAAAGGATGTTAAGGGTATGGAGAACAGCACCAATAAAAAACAGCCAGCGAGCAACCTTCCGTACTTTTTTTTTCTCTGAGAGAAAGAAAAAAAGATAGGTGGCTGCTGACAAAAGGTAGATGATACAACTTATTTGAAAAAGTAGAAAACTCATAGCCGGTTCTCTCTGATGTCCATCCAGTCAATCTCAACGGTTGACCCCAGGACGTTGTTTATGTGCTCTTCAACCAGCTCCCATTGGCCAGCTTTTA
>JAUVLX010000141.1 GCA_030600525.1 Desulfobulbus sp.
CCTGCAGAAGCTGCAGTTGCGGTTGCCAGCGGTATGCTGGTCAATGTGTATGCTGCAATTGCTTTTGCAGCCCCACTTGGGCTGACCGCCTACCAATGGACAATTCTTGGCATATTTCTTGGAGTCTGTCATGCGCTGGTAGTAGAAAGTGCAATAATGGCCAAGCTTGGGGTTTCTTACGGTTATTCCGTGGTGCTTCGCATTGTCGGCGCTTTTGTTGCGGTGTTACCTGTTTTATTTTTACCTTCCTCGTTTTTTCCCGAAGCTACCGCTCACCAGGCACCCGCCGCCAAAGTATTACCTGAGAGTGTGTGGGAGATGCTTGGTGAATCGACTCTGCAAGCCGGGATTCTTTCGCTGAAGATCATTGTGCTTATCAGCGCTATTATCATCTGCATGGATCTGCTAAAGGCATCCAAGGTGATCAAAGATCATATGGAAAAAGTAAACACTTCATTTTCCATTATTGTCGGGCAATTGCTTGGGATAACATACGGTGCGACCATTCTTATCAGGGAGGCCCAGCAAGGCAACTTGTCACAGCGTGATATATTTTTTATTTCCACCTTTTTGATGATATGTCACTCGTTGATAGAAGATGTGCTGCTCTTTGTTATCTTTGGCGCAAATATGTGGGTTATAATTGTCGCTCGTCTGGTCACCGCAGTAGTTCTGAGTTATCTGTTATTGTTTTTAACTCCCAGGTTGTTTTCCCTGGACAGGGTTGTTCGTGCTTAAATACCAATGGATGTAAGGAGGCGATGGATGTGTAAAATGCCTGGAACAAATATGGAGGAACTAGGTGTACCTGTTAAATAAAATGCGGCTATGCAGTCCGCTACCTGCAATTTATTTTTGTACGGTTGTCACCTTTTGTTCTCTTTACGCTGCCCAGCCGATTCAACCTGTCTTTCAACAGGAGTTCGGGCTCACCTCGCTGCAGGCTATTTTATTTACCACCTTGATGATGATGCCCCTGGGGATTGCCCCTTTGTTTTACGGCATTCTTTTGGAGTCATTTTCTGCTCGTCTCCTTGTTCGGTCGGCTATTTTAATCCTTGGCCTGCTTGAATTTGTCTTTTGCATAACAGACAGCTATCTGTTGCTGTTATGTATCCGAGGGGTGCAGGGGATGGTGATCCCTGCAATTTTAACATCTCTTGTCAGTTATATATCGTTCACTTCAACTGCTGAACAGATGCAGGCTGCTATTGCCCGTTATATTGCAGCGACAATAATCGGTGGTTTTCTTGGCCGCCTTTTATCCGGTTTTTTTACGGACCTTTTTGGGTGGCGGTTTTTCTTTTTTGTGCTTGGTGTCCTGTTAGTGTGGGGCTTTTATCTGCTTCGTGGTCTGGAAAAAGATTCTAATCTCCATTATTCAAAGCCCAACCTGAGCGAGGCGTTGGGAGTTATGCGCCAGGCGCGTTATTTCTGGCTGTATAGTGTCATTTTCTGTGTTTTTTTTGTTTTTGCCGGAGCGCTGAACTTTCTCCCTTTTGCCTTAAAGGCCATTAATCCAGAGTTTCGAGAAACAGGTATCGGTATCATGTACAGCGGATATGTGATGGGGGTGGTCGTTTCTTTAAATGTGCGGCGGATTATTACTTTTTTCGGCAGCGAGACCAGAGCGGTCAGTGCCGGGATACTGCTTTATGGGGTGGGTACTGCGGGGTTCATGATTACAGATTACCAGAGTATGTTTCTCTGTATGTTTGTTTTCTGCACCGGGATGTTTACCGCTCATTCTATTTTGTCTGGCTATGTCAATACGCTCTCGCAAGGAAAAAAGGGGATTGCCAATGGTCTTTACATCTCCTTCTACTACATGGGTGGAACCATTGGTTCTTTCGCACCGGGAATCATTTATAGCTATTTTGGATGGCAGCTATTTTTGGGAAGCCTTTTGCTGGTGCTGTGTTTTTGTCTGTTTTGTGTGTACAGGCTCAAGCAGAGTGTGGCGAACTTTCAGGAAGAGCATGCTCCCCTGTCTCCCTGAAAGTTTTTGTATGGTAAGGTGATTAGCCAGCCAGCCCACCGTTTACATAGATATTTTGTCCGGTAATCCATGAGGCATCGTCACTGACCAACAGGGCAACTGCACCTGCAACATCCGCCGGGGTGCCGATTCGATTAAAGGCAGACATCCCTGCCATCTGCGCAATCTGTTCCTCGCTCTTGCCAGCTCTAAATAGTTCCGTATCCACCGGGCCAGGGGAGATGGCGTTGACTGTGATGTTTTTTTTGCCCAGTTCTCTTGAAAGTACTCGTGTTATCTGATCCACAGCCCCTTTGCTTGCAGCGTACAAGCCATACCCCGGCATCATGATTTTGGTGACGGTGGTTGAGATGTTGATGATTCTGCCGCCGGGAGAAAGTTTTTCTGCTGCCTGTTGGCAGGCAAAAAAGACACTTTTCACATTGCTTGCAAACAAACGATCGTATTCTTCTTCACTGACCTGTTCGATTTTTTTAGTAATAAGGATGCCAGCGTTGTTGACTAGGATATCGATTTTGTCGAATTTTTCCAGTGTCTGATCAAAGAGATGCTGCAGTTCGGCCATCACTGTCACATCTGCCTGGATTGCGATTGCCTTGCCTTCGGCTGCCATGATCTGCTTGCAGGCTTCCTCAGCGCTTGATTTACTCTGGTTGTAGTTGATAGCCACAACCGCACCCATTTGTGCCAGCTTGCGAGCTATTTCCCTGCCAATACCCCGTGATGATCCGGTGACGAGGGCGACTTTTCCGGCAAGAGGTTTATCCATTGGTATGCTCCGGTTGTTAGGGTTAGTAGGGGTTATGGCGCTAGGCGTTCTACCGTCCAGAGACCTGCCTCACTTTTGGTATACAGGAACCTGTCATGCAAACGGCTGGTTCTTCCCTGCCAAAATTCGATGCTCTGGGGAACAACGCGGTATCCTCCCCAGAAATCGGGGAGCGGTATTTTCCCCTGCAGAAATTTGTTTTTTGCTTTTTCCAGTTCTGTCAGTAGCAGGTTCCGTGAGGTGATAATGGAACTTTGATTACTGATCCAGGCACCTATCTGACTCTCTCTTGGTCGGCTGGCAAAATATTTGGCAGATTCAGTCGCGGTAACTTTTGAGGCAACCCCCATAACGGTCACCTGCCGTTCAAGTGGTATCCACGGAAAAAGCAGGGAGACGTGCGAGTTCTCAGCCATTTCTTTGGCCTTCCTGCTTTTGTAATTTGTAAAAAAAACAAAGCCATCAATATCAAAGAGTTTAAGTAGCACTGTGCGCTGACTGGGATGGCCCGCTGCATTTACAGTGGCCAGCGTCATCGCATTAGGTTCGGCAATGTTATTGTTACAGGCATCGTTGAACCAGAGTTCAAATTGTTTAAATGGGTCCGGAGCAAGCATGTGCTTTTTTAAAACCGGACTCTTGTAATCTTTGCGAAAGCCTTTGATGTCCATGGAAAACCCTTTTATTCGTTATTTTTCTATACTTCTCACAAGTAGGTCTTTTCGTGGGAACGGTCAACTGAAATGTTTGCCGTTTTGTAACTAACCACCTAATTTTGTATGATAAATAAAATGTCGACCGCAGTCGATTATCGCTTGCTCTTTTACCCGCATGTGGTAATACAGCAAACGAATATTTATAGAGAGTGTAGGGAAATATGTCTGGACTTCGAGAAGAAAAAAAGCAACTGAAACGTCAGGCAATTCTGGATGCAGGTATGCGCCTATTCAGCATTAAAGGCTATGAAAATACCAGTATTGCCGATTTGGCTGTTGAGGCGGGGGTTGGCAAGGGGACTATCTATTCCTATTTCAAAACCAAAAGGGAAATCTTTTTAGCGTTTTGCAGAGAACAGCTCTACTTTATCAACGAAGAAATTGTCCGGTCTGCCTGTAATGACGCTAATGTGGTAGATCAGATGATGGCGGTCTTCTGCGGTACCTTCCGTTTTATTAAAGAGGACCGGGAGTTCGGACGACTCATGTTGCGGGAGTCTTTTTTCCCTGGTGATAGAAACTTGGAACAATCGCGGAAGATAGAGAGCCTTTATATTGAAATGCTCGTTCCCATCCTTGAGCGCGGAAAGGAACGCGGAGAATTACGACCTGACCTGGATCTCCATCTAGTAATCGGTCATTTTTACGGACTGTATCTGATTACTATTTCAGCCTGGCTGACAGAGCGACTGTCTTCCGGAAATGATTTTTTTAAGACATTAGAGAAATTGTTTAATCAAGCCATGCACGGCCTTGCTCCTGCATGACCTATGGAGAATAACAAATGGATTTGAAAAATAATCTTGGAGCCCAGTCAGAGGGTCGTAAACAATCCGGGTTACTTTTTTTTATATGGAATAATGTGCCTCGGCTTGCGTTGATCATATTCATTGCTGTCATATTTTTCCTCTTTGGCACTATAGGTGAGAAAAAAGCCAAACTTGAAGCTGCCAAAAAAGAGGAGCATGTTGAACAAAAGAAGTTGGTTAACGCTATTTTGCTGCAGCTGCAGCCACGGACCATTCATGATGTGATTAATCTGCCAGGCACAATTGAGCCGTGGTCCAAGCTTGATCTTTTAGCCAAGGTCAAAGGGGCCATTGTCGAGGTGTTGGTGGAAGAGGGGGACTCGGTGCAGGCAGGCGATGTACTGGCACGTATAGAGGAAGATGACTATCGTATTGCCCTTGATGCTGCCAGGGCGGCATATACCTTGGCAAAATCCGAGTTTACCAGGAACCAGGCTATGCTGAAAAAACGGGTCATTCCTTCTGCTAGCCTGGAAACTAGTGAAACTGCCCTGCTCAAGGCTCAAACCGATCTTGAACAAGCTAAACTGCAGTTGTCCCGATGTCTTGTCACCGCGCCTATCTCCTGTGTGGTCAACCGAATAGATGCAAAGGTCGGTGCTTTTTTAAGTGTCGGTGATCCTCTGGCGCAACTGCTCCAGATGGACCAGGTAAAAGGGGTGGTTGGTATACCCGAATCTGATGTGGCGGCGGTACGAAAGGTCAAACAGGTTGATATAACCATCAGTGCACTGGAGAATAAACAGTTCACCGCTAAAGCACATTTTTTCTCGCCAGCGCCTGAAACAACGGCCTATCTTTACCGGTTTGAACTTGCCTTGGAAAACCTAGAGCATGAAATCCTACCAGGCATGTTTCTCCGTGCTAATATCGTTAAAGAGCGGGTTGATAACGCCATTATGGTTCCCCTGTATGCGATAATTAGCCGCAGTGATAAGCAATTCGTCTATGTGGTTGATGGTGACAAGGTGCGCCGCCAACCTGTTGAACTCGGAATCATAGAAGGGTGGCAGATTCAGGTGACCAATGGATTGGTGAGTGGTGATGAAATTGTAATTGAAGGGCACCGTGACGTGGATGATGGGCAGCAGATTAACATCGTGAAAGTCATCACCGATCCAGCAGAGCGCTTGTTATGATAATATCTGATACAGCCGTCAAAAAGAGCATAACCGTCGTTGTACTGGGGGTGCTGATTCTGGTGTTTGGCACCTATTGTTATAGGGTGTTGCCTCGTGAAAGTGATCCGGATATCACCATTCCCAATGTATTTGTATCCACCAATTACAGGGGGGTGTCTTCAACAGATATTGAGACCTCGGTCACTATTGAGATTGAAAAAAAACTCAAAGGGCTTGACGGGTTAAAGAAACTACAGTCGGTGAGTACCGAAGGCGCCTCCAATATAAATGTTGAATTTGTGACTGGTACCGATATTGATCAGGCACTGCAGGATGTTAAGGATAAGGTTGACGAGGCGATGGGTGATTTGCCCACCGACCTGGATGAAGATCCATCGGTTTTTGAAGTCAACTTTTCAGAGATGCCTATTGTTGTTTTTTCTCTTTCAGGAACCTGTGGGCTTCCCTGTCTGAAAAAAATTGCTGATGACCTGGAAGACGATATCGAGGCTGTTACCGGTGTGCTGGAGGTAGATGTTACCGGTGGGCTGGAGCGTGAGATTAGGGTCGAGGTTTTTCCGGAAAAACTTGGGTACTATGGCCTTACCTTTAATACGCTTCAGCAGGTCGTTCAGAGTGAGAATAAAAATACCTCTGGGGGAGCCATCCGGTTGGGTTCAGGTCGTTTCCTGTTACGTGTGCCCGGAGAGTTCAAAACACCTGAGGAAATTTATTGGCTGGTGGTGGGGATCCATAACGGAGAACCTGTTTACTTAAAAGATGTGGCCAGAGTGGTTGATAGCTTTAAGGAAGAGGCCAGTCGTGCCCGCCTGGACGGGAGAAGTGCTGTCAATCTAGCTATAAAAAAACGTTCCGGTGTAAATATTATAGATATTAGTCGGGAGGTTGACCGGATAATCACTGAACGGCAGCAGACCTGGCCCTTGGGAACACAGATAACCAAGGTTATGGATAAGGCCAAAGAAATTGAGCAAATGGTTGCTGATCTGGAAAATAATATATTGTCCGGTCTAGTCCTGGTGGTGATTGTTATCTTCTTTGCCATGGGGATTCGCAATGCCATCCTTGTCAGTATGGCTATTCCGTTCTCCATGTTGCTGACCTTCATTGTACTCTATATTATGGGGGTGACGCTGAATATGGTGGTGTTGTTCAGCCTCACTCTGGCGTTGGGAATGCTAGTCGATAATGCGATTGTCATTGTTGAAAATATTTATAGATTTATGGAGCAGGGGGCCTCACGAGTTGAGGCGGCAATGAAGGCTACAGCCGAGGTTGCCTACCCTGTTATTGGCTCGACACTTACCACCCTGGCAGCCTTTTCTCCTATGCTTTTCTGGCCAGGTATCATGGGTGAGTTTATGAGTTATCTGCCACTCACCCTTATTGTGACGCTGACCTCAAGTCTCTTTGTTGCTCTGGTTATCAACCCGGCACTCGCCTCTCTTTTTATCAAGGTAAAGGGTGATGTAAAAAAACCGGTAATAAGTGGTGCTTCGTTTGAACAGCCGGTGTCGCTGGATTCTCCTTTGTTAAAGGGATACTCCAAGCTCCTTCAGTTTGCACTGCAGAAGCCGTTTGTCATAATCGGTTTTTCCATCTGCGTTTTGATCCTTATGGTCCAGGGGTGGCTGCTGGTGATAGGGCTGGAAAAGCCGGTTGAGTTCTTTCCCGAGATAGATCCCAAGGGGATGTATGTGAATGTGGATGTGCCTGAAGGAGCGAGTCTGGATTACATTGACCGGGTGATGAAGCGGGTTGAAATGGCAGTAGCCGGTGCTGATCAAAAGATTATTGCTGCTGATAGCTTTGATCATGATGATTATGTGCGTTCTTTGGAGCCCAAAGAGTATACAGATGCTTCTGGGAAAAAATACTTCGGCCCCAGTGATCTGGAGAATATTAAAAATCTTTATATAAAAGGGGTGGTAACCGCAGGCCCTGGATCTGCTTTTGATCCAAATTCGCCCAACCATGTAGGGGTTCGATTCATCGATTTAAAGGATCGGCATCGTTCCACCCATGAGACTGTGGATGACATCCGAGAGCGGGTTAGTGGCATTGCCGGTGGGAAAATCACCATAGCCATGGAGGAGGAGGGACCACCGACAGGGTCACCCATTAATATAGAAATTGCCGGTGATAATTTCCAGGTACTGGGGAGTCTGGCAAAGAAAATTAAAAATATTCTTACAGATATTCCCAATGTAAAAGACGTACGGGATGACTTCAGCGAGGGTACGCCATCGGTAAAAGTAGTTATTGATCGCCAGAAAGCAGCTCTGTTTGGTTTGACCACCGATAACATTGGTTTTGCCTTGAAAACTGCCTATAACGGACTTGATGTTTCATCTTACCGCGAAGGAAGTGATGATTACGATATTACCGTTCAGCTGGCAGAAGTCGATCGAAAGGTGGTGGATGTACTCAATGAACTGATAATTCCAGCGCCGATCGGCGTGTTGGTCCCGCTGTCAACTCTTGCCAAGTTCGAGTTTGCCGGTTCATTTGGTGATATTACACGGATAAATAACGAAAGAGTGGTAACCGTAAAGGCCAATGTGGATGAAACCAAGACTACTGGGCCTGTCATACGAGCAAAGGCTGAGGAGCTGTTGGCATCGCTGCACCTGCCTTCAGGGTATTCGGTGAAATTTACCGGAGAGTTTGAGTTTCAGCAGGAGTCAGAAGCATTCCTGACCAAGGCCTTTATCATTGCCCTGTTGCTTATTTTTCTTATCCTGGTGGCCATGTTTAACTCGGTTGGTCAGCCGTTTCTGATCATGAGCTCGGTGATGCTCTCCCTTGGAGGCGCATTTCTTGGCCTGATGCTGTTTAAACAGCCCTTTGGTATCATTATGACCGGAGTAGGTGTTATTTCCCTTGCCGGTGTAGTGGTTAATAATGCAATAGTCTTGATCGATTATACCAACAAATTGTTGGAAAGAGGGTTTTCGCTTAAAGATGCCGTTGTCTTTGCTGGTGCGACACGATTACGCCCAGTTTTATTAACTGCGGTAACAACAATCCTTGGTCTGGTGCCTATGGTTACCGGGGTCTCCTTTGACTTTCATTTGTTGGCTATATCATGGGTGAGCGAATCAAGCCAGTGGTGGCGTTCCATGGCTGTGGTGGTCAT
>JAUVLX010000363.1 GCA_030600525.1 Desulfobulbus sp.
AAGAAGGAATAGCGCGTACAGGCGAAGAACCAATACATATGCCAAGACTGAAGATGGCTTGCAACGCACTCTGGATGTTCATCAACTGATACATAATTTTGTAAGGCCGCACTGGACAACAGGAGTAGTGCCTGCTGTTGCTTTAGGAATTATGACGCACCCCATGTCTCTCGAAGAAATTTTAACCACACAAAAGGCCGCTTGAAACATCAACGCTGGGGAGAGTTGGGATCGCAAACACAAAATTGAATGGTATGAGCCCAGTGCCGAAAACTGCACAAGTACAATAAAAACCGGCTGAAAGACATATTGTCTTTCAGCCGGTTTACTTTACTCCAGAATTTCAGTGTTAAACTGAATGGAGTTATTTCTGAACAACACGCTTCAGGAAATAACCATCTGGATCGCACTCGTCTCGAAGCAACCGCAGATCTTCTTCTGAAGGCTCTGCCATTTCTTTAAGATCTGGTGAAATTAACAGTTCAAAACCAACCTTTTCTTGAATATCCGCAGGTGTTAATCCTGGCAGAACCTCAAGTAACATCATTCTGCGAGTTTCTTTGTCATAGCCAAAGAGCGCTTCATTGGTGATGACACGATAAGGTCCGGAGCCCATTACACCTGCTTTTTCCCTATAATCAGGAGAGCCGTCGCCGTATCCGATACTGGTCACAAATTGCAGTGTTTTTGTAAATCTACGTTTTTCCAGTGCCATAATAGCAATGGTTTTTTCACAGTTTGCAGACATGGCTCCAGCGCCACCACTACCAGGGAAGCGAACTTTGGATTCACTGTAGGTTCCACCCTGGAATGTAGAGTTCAGGTTACCATACATATCGATTTCCGCACCGCCAATAAAGGCGTAATCGGAATATCCGCGTTGGGTTAACTCGAAAGCACCGCATAAACCTTTGGCATAAATGGCTTTACGGAATGCTTTTGTATCACCAACAGAAAGCGGTAAGCCCTGCTCAAGTATAGCACCAAGAGACCCAGCCTCGAAAATCATTTGCAGTTCTGGCGCATGAGTCAACTGAGCATGCAGAGCAGCGATGATTGGTAGTCCCGTACCAACAAAAACTACGGTTTCATCCTCTAAAACCTTTGAACCGGCGTACGCAATCATTTCAAATGGACCATAATCAGGCATTCTATATCCTCCTTAAGGTTACAAGCTGTTAGATACGTCTTGTGTTTTTGTTGTATGCTGCGCGTTAGTCGATCAGGATCGGCTGAACACCGTCATTTTGTTTTATCTCCTTGATTTTGCTGTAAGGACGTGTGGCGAGAAAGTCGTCAAACGTTTCACAACCGAAAATATATTTGTCAAAGTAGGCTTGCATGCCGTCTTTGTTGCCTGTTTTTCTGAATTCATCACATCCCTTTCTGAATGCAAGAATTTCCGGCATGTCAAACCAGTTATAACCATAAACAGCACCTGGATATGCACCTAATGGTTGTTCGACAACTGCATCTACGACCAAGTATGGGATTTCTGTCAAGTTAGGATAGTTGCGGATGTTTTCGTTAGGGATTACCTGCTCAACTGTCAGGATTGTGTGGTTAGCGGCCTGTGCAATTTCCGGACATGTACAGAGTGCACCGAAAATTCGTGCATTACCGTGCATATCGGCAACCTGGGTATGGATCAGGGCAACATCAGGGTTGCATGCTGGCACCAAGTAAATGTTTTCGTTGCTGAATGGGCATTTGATCATTTTACCACGGTTTACCAGTTCCATATCACTACCGCCATGGTCACGGGTAGGGATAAACGGAAGGCCTAAGGCTCCAGCTTTAAAACGTGCTGACATACCATAGTTGGTGTAATCGTCGACAAGGATTTCTCCACGGCTAACAAGATAACGGAAAATTGGTGCAATACCAATAACCTCATATCCCCACCAAGCCATTTCAACACGTTTCACAGAGACGTGATCCGGATTCAGGATCATGGCAGCTGCTAACAATTCAGCGCAGATTGAATTGGACTGCATGGAAATAGTAATGTCTTTACAGCCCTGGCGAATGATTTCATGAACGGCAGCAACAGGCGTTCTGGTGTTTACGAAGCCACCGAGACCAATGTTCATGCCATCCTTAACATACTTTGAGACAGCTTCTTTAAGGGTTGTCCTTTTATCGTGCAGCCCTTTTTTTTTGCCGACTGCTGCTTTCCGTGCTTCTTTTGGCGTAGGCCCCCAGTACTCAAATGGGATATCCCGTTTTTTGAGCTCTTCTTCTCCGAGTTGGCTGACGTTTCTGATCAAGGAACTTGCTGTCTCCGTCATAATGATCTCCTTACGCTGCTAAATTAATAAAATTTTACCCTAGCCTTGTTTTTACATCAAAACCGATTATGCCGTTAGCGAGGCAAACAGCAGCTTCGCAACAATGATCGGATTATGATCTCCTCACAAAAGTCTGGTGCTGCAGCAAAAAATAAAAAATAATACAAACAATATTGAAAATCGTTTTTACAAGCTGGCCGAGTGAAGGAAAAACTGAATGCTCCCCGGTTACCGTCGCATCCGGTAACGAATATTTGATCACAGATTCGTTCCTCAAACAACCTTATACCGGGTTTTATAAATCCTTCAATCGGATACTCTAACCTGCCAGTTATTATTTGTAATCCTATAAAAAAGGTCAGCAGATTAGTTTTGAATTACTATAAAATAGTAGTATCAGTATAGAGTTAGCAGAGAAAAAAATGGGTCTTTGTCATAGTTGCAGAACGAATCTATTTCTGAGGAACTGGTAAACAATAATTTTATTTGCCCTAAATCCTTTTCGTTATGGGCAAAAGGGCTTTAGGGGAAATAAAATTATGTCCTCGGATATGACACCAGATATTGCCAAAAAATACCTCAAGAACCACCCTCTACGTAATTTACTGTTTTGATAGTCAAAAATTGTAGAAAAGACAGACAGGCGTTCTGCAACTATGACAAAGGCCCAAAAAAAGCTTACACTCCCATGGGTTTAATCACCTGCTAGGATTTTCCTATTTTAAGTTAAGCTTTTT
>JAUVLX010000280.1 GCA_030600525.1 Desulfobulbus sp.
ATAAACGGTGATATAAGATCCCCACAGTGAATCAGTATTTCAGCCCCTTGCTTGTTGGCGTGCTGAACTGCACGCTGCAAGTGCAAAATCTGATCATGGCTGTCAGAAAGGATAGCAATAAGCATGTTTGAAAAGGAAAATTAGGTGTTGTGTCAGTGATTCGGAAAAACATGAGAAAGCGTAAGGATCATAGATGAGTCTGTTGATTTACTAGGGTTTTCGTTCAAGGTCGAGGCATGATTAAAAAATTACCACAGGCATATAATTGATATCGGAGTCTTCGCTTACCTGCGAGGATTATTTTTTCAGCATAACGAGGTAAGCGCTAGACTCCGAGAGATTGGGTGAAAAGACAGTAAATCAACAGGCTCATAAATATCAGAGAGAACACTCTTCTTGATGCTACATTGCCAGCACCGCAGCCTTACTTCAATACATAGCATATAAACACACCCCAGCACGTTAATACGAGTGCCATCCACTTCTTGCTCCAGAGATATAGATGGATAAAATCCCCTTGACAGGTGTCTGGTGTGTGATATATCATACTTTTTAAATTGCACAGCTTTCAAATTATCCATTCATAGCATTCCTACACGAGGTTCAAATGTCTTCTTCACAACTTGTTTTGAAATTTCTCTCCCAAAAAGACATGATTGCAGCGGGTGTCACTGACATGAGCTACTGCATCGACATGATGGACGAAGCTTTTTCCCTGCTCGGTAAAGGTGACTATGTCATGGGCGGTTCGACCCGTAACTCTCACGGCCAACGCGTATGGTTTCCTAAGGAACCTGCATTTGCAGGAATGCCCAAAGGTGGTCCAGACCAGAGATTCATGTCTCTGCCAGGCTACCTTGGTGGCCGTTTTAAAATGTGTGGCAATAAATGGTATGGGTCCAATGTAAACAACCCGAAAAATCACGGCCTACCTCGCTCTATCCTTACGATGACCTTAAATGACCCAGAAACAGCGCGTCCTCTTGCCTTCATGGAAGCTAATATCCTCAGCGGAATGCGCACCGGTGGTGTGGTAGGGCTGAGTGCACGTTACCTGGCTCGTGATGATAGCGAGACATTGGGTGTTATCGCAGCAGGCCCGATCAGCAAGTTCTGTACTGATGCGATTGCCAAAGCACTCCCTTCGCTCAAAAAAATCGTTGTTTTTGACATCAACGAGGACGCTGCCAAACGTTTTTGCGAAGAAATGAGTGAAAAACTCAATATCGACGTATCTCCAGTTTCCAAATTTGAAGATGCAGTCAAAGGCCAGGATGTCATCACCTCAGCTATTTCCGGAGATCATACACCCTTGTTTGACGAAAAATGGCTCAAGGAAGGATCGCTGCTGACTCTACCTGGACGTGCCAACGTCGAAGATAATTACCTGCGCAACGCCTATATCGTTCCAGATTGCTGGGAAATGCAGAAGACCTACAAAATTGAAGGCATGATGTTGCCGGAAGACGAACGTGCCATTCCACATAGCCAACTTCATAATCTCATTGACAGTGGCGAAATCAAAGAAAGTGAGATTCAGGATCTCGGTAAAGTTGCTGCCGGACTGGCTACCATTGATAAAAACAGTGCCAAGAGAAAATACTTCATCTCAAACGGTATGATCCTCCAAGATATTGCATGGGCAGCAGCCATGTATGAAAGTGCTGTAGAAAAAGGTTTGGGCCAGGACCTTGTTATGTGGGACGAGCCCTACCGCGTTTAAATAATCGTAGGGAAAAATTCCTGCCAAACCAGTAAGGAGCTGTCCGTAAATAAGTTGGACAATATCGCGCTCATATTTAGGTTAGATTTGGGTGATCTAATTGAACAACGCCGCAGGCGTAGTTGTGCTACGTTGAGGACTTTGTGATTGAAGAACAGCCAAAGATGAGATGCGAGATGTTCAAGTTATTTCCGGACAACTCCTAAGCACAAAAAAGAGTATCAAATGAGCAACGGTAAAAGCAAATTTACCTGGAATACCCCACCCTCGGAGACTGGCACTGTCACTATCTACTTTGAGGACGCACCATGTGAGGTTCCTTCCGGGGTTACAGTCGCAGCAGCCTTACTGGGACACAATGACAATCATTTTTGTCGTTCTGCAGCCAAGCAGGAAAAACGGGCCCCCTATTGCTTGATGGGGGTCTGTTTTGAATGTCTGGTGGAGATAGACGGCATAAAGAACCGTCAAGCATGCCTCGAACCTGTTCGTGAAGGCATGCATGTTAAACGGCAGCATATCCTGGTAGACGAGAAAAAATGAAAAATTCCTATGATGCCATAATTATTGGAGCTGGCCCTGCCGGTCTTGCCTGTAGTGCAGAGCTCGCCAACAAAGGCCTGGAGGTAGCTCTACTTGACGAGCAAGCCACTCCTGGCGGGCAGATCTACAGAAATATAACAAAGACATCCTCTCGCCAGCGACGTGTTCTAGGAGAAGATTACACTGAAGGGCTCAAGGTTATAGAAGCCTTTGAAAAGGCAGCTCCAGACTATCTGCCCCAGGCCCGTGTTTGGCAGGCAGAACCCACAGGTGAGGTTTTCCTCTCCCATGAAAACAGTTCCAGGAAACTTACCGCCCAGTTCCTGGTGTTAAGTACAGGCGCGATGGAACGTCCGGTTCCTTTTTCAGGGTGGACACTCCCCGGTGTTATGACCTGCGGCGGTATGTCCAACCTGTTCAAAGATTCCAGCCTCGCTCCAACAGAGCCTGTTGTTATCGCTGGCAGCGGGCCCTTACTTTGGTTAGTTGCCGAGCACCTGTTTGCTCTTGACGCCCCCATTGCAGCCATTCTTGATACCACTCCTACAAAACAACTCATCAATGCTGCGAAACATATGCCACAGGCGCTGGGTCGTTTCGGTTACCTGATGAAAGGCGTGAAGATGATTGCTGCTGTGCAGATGGCTGCCAAAAAGGCCAAAGTGCCAATGTACCGTAACGTCAAAAACGTAGAAGCCGTTGGTAACGAACACCTCCAGAGTGTCAGAGCCACCTGCGGAAACAAAAAACTCGAATTTGCAGCCTCCACCTTGCTGGTACATGAGGGGATTATTCCCAATACTGCTCTGCTCCGTCAAATTGGTTGCAGCCACATTTGGAATCCGGTTCAGCGATACTGGCACCCCGAAGTAAATGAAAATGGTGCAACTAACCTCCCATCGGTTTTCATTGCAGGCGACGGTACCTTTGTCCATGGAGCGAAATCAGCTGAATACAAAGGAAAACTTACGGCAATGACCATTGCCAAACAGCTGCACCGACTCAACCAGTCTGAATACAAGCAACAGGCTGCACCGGTTCGTGAAAAGCTGCAAAAAGAACTGCAGCCCCGCCCCTTCATCGATGCCCTCTATGCACCCAGAAAAGATCTGTTCGCAATCCCTGACGAAGCTACCGTCTGCCGATGCGAAGGTGTAACAGCCGGACGCATCAGGGAGATTGTAGGCCAGGGGTTTTCCGATCACAACGAAATCAAGTCAATCATCCGTTGCGGCATGGGCCCATGTCAAGGTCGCATGTGCGGTTCAGCAGTACTCGAGCTGGTTGCAGAAGGATCAGGAATCCCACCTGAAGAAACCAGACCACTTCGTCTGAGACCGCCGATTAAACCTGTAAGCCTGCAGGAACTTGCCAATGCACAACTGGGGGAGACCGATGAAAGCTGATGTGCTTATCGTAGGTGGCGGTATCATGGGTTGCGCCACCGCTATTGAACTTGCGCGTAAAAAGAAATCCGTCATTCTCTTTGAAAAAGATTCTCCAGGCAGACACGCCTCAGGACATAACTCTGGTGGTGTTCGATGTCAGGGACGCGATGTTAGGGAAATCCCTCTTGCGGTTGCATCACGGGCTATGTGGGATCACCACGAACAAACCGTTAAATCTGATTGCGGCTTCCACGTTTCCACGCGCCTGCGCCTTGCTGAATCTGATGCAGATATGGCAGTACTGGAAAAACGCCAGGCATTGCTCAACAGCTTGGGCTATGACCACGAGGTACTTGTTGATCGTGAACAGGTACGTCGAATGTCACCTCACGTTGCAGATCACGTTGTTGGTGGCCTTGCCTGTTACACAGATGGCCTTGCCAATCCACTACTCACCTCCAAGGCATACGCCGCGACCGCAGAAAGAGAAGGGGTAACCATCCTCTCTCAAACAAGGGTCATCGACGTGCAGACAACGGCCAATGGGTTTAAAGTCCGCACTAGTTCAGGCAAGCAATATGAAGGGGAAACATTGGTAAATGGTACCGGAGCCTGGGCTGGCCGTTTTTCAGAAATGCTGGGCGACCCATTGCCGGTCTATGCTGCGGCACCAACCATGATGGTCACCGACCGCGTGCCGGGATTAATGAATGGTACCTCCTTGGGATTGACAGGTCGACTACTTGGTTTAATGGCTGCGGAAAATGGCACCATTATCATTGGCGGCGGATACCGCTCTCCACTGGACCTGGAAAAGGAAAAAATCTGGATCGACCCCATGCAGATGAGTAAGGCCGCCAAGATCATGATAGAGATCCTCCCCGGCTTGCGCAATGCACAGATGATTCGGTGCTGGACTGCCTTTGAAGGCTGCCTCAAAGATAAGGTACCCATTATAGGTGCTTCAACCAAAGTTTCAGGTCTGTTCCATGTCTGTGGCTTTTCCGCTCATGGATTCCAACTGGCACCGATGATGGGCAGGGTAATGTCACAACTTGTTCTCGGACAGAATCCGGAACTACCGTTGGACGATTTTCGTACTGATCGCTTTGAACAGGCAACACAGAGCAAGTAGCAGCACCACACGGTAAAACCTAACCGTATATTATTACGTTTAATTGAAAGTGATCACACCTGATCAGTGATCTAAAGATACAGGAGAAGTATTATGGCAGATGGCAAAATCGTTACCCTGGAAAAATCAGAGGTCCTCAAACATACCTCTCAACCTAAGGTTAATCCCAAGACCGGAGAACCACACGCTAACAACTGGACTTTCTTTGAACACAGTTCAG
>JAUVLX010000286.1 GCA_030600525.1 Desulfobulbus sp.
GCCGTTGATGACCACAAGCGTATTGACCCACTGCTGCCACAGATACAGGAAGACTTTGAGACAATGTTCCCTGATGTGGTGATTAACGCCAAAAAATTCCTTCTGGGACCGGGTGAGGGAGGAAAAATCCAGCTGCGGATCAATGGACCTGACCCTGACGAGCTGCGTCGGATGGCTGCAACGGCCATGGAGGTCATTAACCAGGATCCAGGCTCCAAGGCTGTCAGAACTGAGTGGGGCCAAAAGGTCAAGGTACCGCAACCAGTGATAGCCGAGGATCGTGCAAGATCGTTAGGTATTGACCGTCCCATGATCGCCACGGCCATCGAATCGAATTATTCCGGGACTACCACTGGTATTTATCGCGAGGGTATCGACCTCATCCCCATCATTGCAAGAGCTCCCCACAATGAACGAAGCAGGATAGATGACCTGGAAGAATTGCAGATCCACAGTCCTTCTGCACAAAAAAATGTTCCGATATTACAGGTGATTAACGGTATCGACACCACTTGGGAAAATGCAAGGGTGTCGCGCTGGCACCGCCGACCATTTATAAAGGTGCATGCCGACCCACGCCAGGGCCTACCATCAGAGCTGCTTGACCGCATTAAGCCTAGGATAGAAGAAGCGCTTGGGGTTGATTTTGCAAACGCAGCCGGGCCAACTTTTAAAGAAGGGACAGCTATTACAGCTGCAACCATTCCGATCCAATACGATGATATCATCCCCATAAAAGGGAAACCAGGCTACTTTATTGCGTGGGGTGGCGAGATTGAAGATTCGTCCGATGCCATAGCGCAACTGTCAGCCAGCATCCCCATCTATTTTGGGATGATGATACTGGCTGTTATCTTCCTCTTTAATGCGTTCAAACAACCTCTGATCATCTGGCTGACTGTACCGCTTTCGCTGATTGGGGTAACAACAGGCCTTTTGATTTTTGACCAGCCTTTCGGCTTTATGGCACTCCTTGGCTTAATGAGCCTTTCCGGAATGCTCATTAAAAATGCCATTGTCCTGATTGATCAAATTGACCTGAACATAAAGACTGGTATGGACAGGATGGATGCTATCATCGAATCTGGGGTGTCCAGGATGCAGCCGGTGATGATGGCAGCATTAACCACCATGATGGGCATGATTCCCCTTTTCCAGGATGCCTTTTTTATCGCGATGGCAGTTACCATTGTCTTTGGTCTTGGGTTTGCTACAGTACTCACTCTGGTGTTTGTACCAGTACTCTATGCAACGTTTTTTAAAATTCCTTCAAAACAACAATAATAGAGGAATAAACGCATGAGATGTCGCCTGCTTATCCTTTGCTTATCCACCCTTGTTGCAGCCGTTATCCAGGTACATGCTGCCCAAGATGGAGCGCCCCCCTTCCAGCTCAATGAAGAAATCCCCCATTATAAGATAGGGATTATCACCGACGGCCCGATAAAAAGTTTTCCAGGGTTGATAGATATCTATCGCAGCGAAATCGAACAGATCGCAGGAGACGAATTTACCGTTTCTTTTCCCCGAGAAATGTCCTTGGAGGGTGACGGCACCCTTGTCGGTATTAAGCGGCTACTGGAAAAACTGCTCAACAATCAAGAAACAGACCTCATCCTCACTCTGGGCACCATCGGATCCACGGAAGCACTCAAACGTAAGGCCCCCGGCACCCCTATAATTGCCCCCTATGTCCTTGATCCCATCCTCCAGCACGCTCCCGAACAGGACACGGGCAGTGGTGTCCATAATCTGACCTATGTGGCCAGCGGGACATCCACAAACCAACTTTTGACAACCTTTCGCAAAATCGTTCCCTTCACCCGTCTAGCCATATTAATCGCTGAACGAGATATAACAGGTATTGGTGCCATCCAAAAAAGATTCAATCAGTTGGCCAATGAGCATACCATTACCATTGACACCATCCCGGTCGGCTCTTCGGCAGACAAAGTGCTTGCGTCTCTCCCTTCTGAAGTAGAGGCAGTTATGGTCGGACCACTGTGGCAGCTTGACACGGATGAATTTGCCCGCTTGAGTCAAGGTCTTACCCTGCGACAGTTACCCAGTTTTTCCATGTGGGATTATCGATATGTTGAGCAAGGCCTTTTCGCCACCTCCACGCCGGAAAATATCCATGAACATCTGGCCAGAAGAGTTGCAGTGACATCCCAGGAGATCCTGCTTGGAGAGGATGCGGCTACACTGCCGGTAGTTTTCTCCAAGACCCAGAAACTGGCCTTTAATATAGAGACAGCCCGGGCGATTGATATCTACCCAAGCCTGGCGCAGATGACCGGCTCCATACTCCTGAATGAACAACGCCAGGATATAGAGCGTAGACTCACTCTGCCGGAAGCTGTTCAGGAAGCCCTGATAGCCAACCTGGACCTGGCAGTAGCAGAACGTCGGGTCACAGCCGGCACCTATGCGGTGGGCGAAGCCAGATCTCCTTTATTGCCCCAGGTTGGAATAGGCGCATCCGGTAGGGTCATCGATGATGACCGTGCAGTAATCAGTGGCGGCACCACTCCGGAAAGAGCCTGGTTTGCTAGTGCCAGTGCTTCGCAACAGATCTATTCAGAAAAAAGCTGGTCCGCCTATACAGTGGAACAACACCGACAAGCAGGCAGGGAATCTAATCGAGATACAGTACGGCTGAACATTATACTGGAGGCTGGCAATGCTTACCTCAATCTCCTCCGGCAAAAGACTATCGAACAGCTGCAAAAAGAAAATATGCTCCTCACCCAGGCTAATCTGGAGCGAGCGCAGATACGTCTGAGTACCGGTGTTGCCGGGCCGGATGAACTCTATCGCTGGCAAACAAAGTTTGCCAATGATCGCCAGATTGTACTTCGGGCAGAATCAAACACCTTTGATGCCATGCAACGTTTGAACCGCATTCTCCACCGCCCGCTCCAGGAGGAGTTCATCGCCGAAGAAACTGACTTGAGTGACCCCTTGCTCATTACCGGCGACCAGCTATTTTACCAACTCATGCACAATCCCAGGTATTTAAAAGACTTTAATGCCTTTGCCATGGAAGAAGGGCTTAAATTATCGCCTGAGCTGCAGGTAATTGATGCCGAGATCGCTGCCCAGGAACGTATCATCGTCCGCTCCAAGCGAGAATATTGGCTTCCTGATTTCACAGTTGAGGGTAATGTTGATCAAGTCCTCTCTGATTCCGGTAAGGGACAGCGTGATGAAGCAGTAACCGGTCTTGATGATACAGACTGGTCAGTAGGTGTTTTTGCACGGCTCCCCCTCTTTGAAGGGGGAAGAAAAAGCGCGACTCTCAGTAAAACCAGAGAACAGCTCAACCAGCTCAAAACTGAACGCATGGCCACAGCAGAAAGAATCAACCAACGGATACTGGCCGCATCAAACAATACCAGGGCTTCCTACCCATCCATCAATCTTTCCCGGGAAGCTGCTGAAGCTGCACGTCGTAACCTGCAGCTCGTTACCGATTCTTACGTACAGGGCATCAAGTCCATTATTGATCTATTGGATGCACAGAACCAGGCCCTCAACTCAGACCTTGACGCAGCCAATGCAGTGTATAACTTTCTGATCGACCTTATGGGCGTTCAGCGTTCCATCGGTCAATTCATTATTTTCCTGCCCCAGGAGGAGCAGCAAAAGTGGCTTGAACGCGCAAAAGCTTCTCTTAAATAACAAAATTGACACATTATCGATGGAAATTACAGTTGCTTTATTTATCCACACCGGATACACGCCTATGGATACCTACCACATCTCCATCCCCACTCATTCCTACCACCTATTCTAACTCATGATAAAAAAAATATTCTCCCTGGCAGGCCGGTCCATTAAAAAGCTGGCACGCTCAGCAACAGGCAAAGGAAAAGCTCCCCCAAAGCCACCTGAAAAAGAAGCAATTGAACCTCAGGTCCTATCCCAGAGGGAGCAACAAAACCACAAGGACACCAAACCGCAGCAAAAAAAATTCAGGCAGCCGTCCAAAAAGAAAAAATCGACTGCTGCCTGGAAAATTGAAGATTTTGAGGTTGTGCCCCTTCCGGATAAAAGCAGGTTTCACGACTATGAACTGCCGCTGGAAATCATGCATGCCATTGCTGACCTTCAATTTCAGTACTGCACCCCTATCCAGGCAAAGGGATTACCAACTGTCCTTAAAGGACAGGACATGGTCGGGAAAGCCCATACCGGAACCGGTAAAAGTGCGGTTTTTCTGATCACCATCCTGGCACGGCTGCTCAAAGAGGAACGAGCCCTCTCCCCCTCTGGCGCATATAAACCTCGGGCACTGATTATTGCACCTACAAGAGAACTGGTCATTCAGATTGCCAAGGACGGCAACAAGCTGGCCACGTATACGCCGCTGACCATTACAGCCGTCTATGGCGGTGTGGATTATCAAAAACAGATCAATGAAGTCAGCCAAGGTAAGAGTGACATCATCGTTGCCACTCCGGGAAGGCTGCTGGATTTTGTCGACAAAAGAGTCCTCAAGCTGGACCAGTGCGAAATCATGGTTATCGATGAGGCAGACAGGATGCTGGACATGGGTTTTATTCCCGATGTTCGTCGCATAATAGGCCGGATAAAGAAAAAAGAGCACCGCCAGACCATGCTCTTTTCGGCTACCATCACCGAAGAAGTAAAACGCCTGGCCTTCCAATGGTGCCGGAATCCGGAAATGGTTGATGTCGAAACCGAACAACTGTCCATTGAAACAGTTGAGCAGCTGGTCTACCTGGTGACCACCGAAGAAAAATATACGGTTCTCTACAATCTCCTTCAAGAGAAAGCCAAAGAACGTGTCATGGTTTTTACCAACCAGAAGCATGAAGCCAAAACTCTCAGTGCCAAGCTGCAGGCCAATGGAATCAACTGTACCCTGCTTTCAGGTGACGTAC
>JAUVLX010000123.1 GCA_030600525.1 Desulfobulbus sp.
GTGGATTTCCATGGCATCTTCAGCCATGGCCGCAGGGGCACTCATGTATTCGGGCAGTTGCTCAAGTTCGACCTTGACGAGCTTCGCTGCTTCCCTGGCAATTTTTTCTGTCTCGGCGCAGACAATGGCGATGGCATCACCATACTGGAACACCTTTTCATCGCAAAGAATGGGACGATCCCAACCGTCACCTTTATTGGTGGGGAAGGTAATCAAGCCGGTGATGCGGTTCTTGCCTTTGACGTCCTTGTGGGTCACGACCTTGGTCACGCCCGCCATGGCCTCGGCCTCGGAGACATCGATAGACAGAATCTTGGCGTGAGAGATCTCGGCCTGTACCAGGGCGCACTTAAGGGTTCCCTCTGGCATCTTCACACCGAGGTCTGCACCAAAATCAGTGGTCCCGGTAACCTTGGCAATGGCGCTCGGCCGTGGGTATCTCGTACCCCAAATCCTTCCGTCTTCGGGGATTTTAAAGGCAAGGTCATCCATGCTCATTTCACCACGCAGGACCTTTGCAGCGTCCATGGTAGCGTCTACCAGTTGTTTATATCCAGTACAACGACAGGCGTTACTATGCTTACTAAACCAGTCCCGTACATCTTCCCTGCTAGGATTGGGGTTGGTGTCGAGCAAACCTTTAACGGAAACAATAAAACCAGGTGTACAAAAACCACACTGCGCTCCACCATGGGCAACCCAGGCCATCTGAATGGGATGAAGATTATCCGGAGTACCGATACCTTCAATAGTGGTTATGTGTGCACCATCAGCAACACGCCGCATCTTCATAGCACAAGATCGGACAACTTTACCATCTACGATAACGCTACAGGCCCCACACTGCCCGGTATTACAACCTACCTTGGTACCGGTAAGCATCAAATTGTTCCGTATTACCGTGGACAGGGTATCCTCGGCCCCTACAACCAAGCGCCGATTAATACCGTTAATAACAATTTCTTTGCTAATCATTTGTGTTCCTCCAAATTGATAATTATTTCATCAATGGGTCGAACCCATTCAAACTTTTCCAAAACCACACACCGGATACCGACAATGTTCACAGCTTTCACAGAATCCCCCATGACCAAAAGCAACGATATCCTGACGGGTCAACCGTTCTCCTGCAAGAATTCGGGGAATCACCAGATCAAAGATACTGGCCTTGTAGTACATCACACACCCAGGCAAACCAACGACGGGAACCGCTCCCAGGTAGGCAAGCAGAAACATAGCCCCAGGAAAGATCGGAGCCCCATAGGTGACAATATCTGCGCCGGTACGTCTGATTGCAGATGGCGTTTGATCATCAGGATCAACACTCATACCGCCTGTCACGGCAATCAAATCGGCTCCGTCTGCGACCAGAGAATGAATTGCCGCAACAGTCATCTCCACTTCATCAGAGACAAAAATCTGATCAATAATTGTCGAGCCAAGCTTCTTAAACTTGTTTTGCAGCACCGGGCCGAATCCATCTTTAATCCGTCCGGTATAAACTTCACTGCCTGTTGTTACAACACCGACCTTGGCAGCCTTCAGCGGTTTTACCTGAATAATTGGATCACTTTCCCTGCAAATATTCCCCGCTTTCATCAACAGTTCTTCGGTAACCGCCAGTGGGATAACCCGGGTTCCGGCAAGTGCACGTCCCTTCCGTACAAACTGATTACTGTGGATGGTGCCGAAGGTTATATCCTCAAGGGTGTTGAGTGACGTAAGCCCCCTAACATCAATGGACAGTAGCCCATTGATCTCGGCAGTAAGCGTAACCTTTCCTTCTGTAGGCCCATCGAAGGTAATGTTTTGCCCTGCAGCCGCCGAAGCCAGCCGGATGGCAGCCTCATCTTCATGGACATAACCATCCTTTGGGTCATAGACATAGAGATTGGCCTTTCCGATATCAAGCAGGGTCGAAATATCCTGCCCCGTTACCACGTGCCCTCTCCTAAATGCCGGTCCTTTGGATTCACCCGGGACGATACGGGTGATATCGTGACACAACACGGTCCCCACAGCCTGCTCTACAGGAATTGCCTTCATTTCCCTCCCCTTTAAAGTGAAAAATCAAAACGTAACAACACTCCTTCTCAGGAATACGGCTTGATGTTATTTATAGTTATCTATAGTTAGAATAGAGAAATTTTCTTTTTCAAATAATCATTGCGATGGAAACAGTTCACAAGTAACCAAAACTGCCCAACACAGATTACTAGCAAACTTCAAGCCAAGAAAAAGAGTTTCCATGAAAAATGGAATAAAAACGGAAAATCAGCTTATTACGGTAGAATCGAGAAAGAGATGGAAAAAAATCTGAAGGAAGACATGTGAACCATGTGTGAAGCACCTGTAACCCCAAGCGGGTAAAAGGTTACAGGTGCTTCACACTTTCTACTTGATCAGTTGATGATATCGTAGCGGTGCATTCGGTTGTATATGGTTTTACGGGAAACGCCTAACTCCCTGGCAACTCTACTTACATTCCCATGATGCATATCAAGCAGATGGAGAAGTTGCTGTTTCTCCCTTTCTTGCTGTTGACTACGACGATCATGAAGATTTGATTGTTTTGGCGGCGGCGTGGCAATACTATTCTGCGGGCCCAGCTTACTTTTATGGGTAATCTCGTTGGGTAATTGATTAACTCCTACCACTCCATTGATGGCAAGATTGGCAGCCCGTTCCACCACATTTTGCAGCTCACGTACATTACCTGGCCACGGGTAGGAGTACAGGTAGTGCATAACGTCGCTGTCTACCGTCAGCCGGGCCCCTCTATCGTGACAGAGTTTAGCCAGAAAATGTTCAAACAGCAGAGGGATATCTTCTTTTCGATCTCGCAAAGGGGGGATGGTGATGGACATGACATTGAGTCGGTAATACAGGTCCTGGCGAAAAGTTCCATTACTGACTTTTTCCAAAAGATTTTTATGGGTTGCACAGATGAGCCTGACATCTACCGGAATCTCTTTGAGCCCCCCGATCCTGGTGAGACGCTTTTCCTGTATCACCCGCAACAAGACCGCCTGATGCTCAAGGGGCATATCTCCAATTTCATCCAAAAAAATAGTGCCGCCAGAGGCCAGTTCAAACTTGCCGATTTTACCACTTTTGCGGGCACCGGTGAAAGCCCCATCCTCATACCCGAAGAGCTCACTCCCCACCAGTTCCCTTGGGATGGCGCCACAGTTAAGAGGAATAAAAGGAGCAGCACTGCGACTGCCCTGGTTGTGAATAGACTGGGCAAAAATCTCCTTGCCAGTACCTGATTCACCCTGCAGGAGAACATTGGAGGCACTTTTAGCTGACAGCTTGGCCAACTGGACAGCCTCCTGCATCTCACAACTCTCACCAATAATATCCTTGAACTGCAATGACGCCAAATACCCGCTGTATCGGTGTACTAAACTTTGGACAGCCTTGATGGGGCGTAAGGTGATGAAGCTACCGGTAAAGGTTTCCTGCTCGTTGATAATGGGCTCAACTGAAACAAGGCACCTGCAGTGACCTTTTGCTGTTTCTAGGGTCAGCTCAATCTCCGAGCGTGAATACCGGCAATTGAGGATAGTGCAGATTTCTGTTCCTCCTGTGCCGCCCGAGAGCAAACTGTGCAGAGGTATCCCTGTCAGATCGGTACGAGTTTTGCAAAAAATTTTTTCTGCCGCAGGATTGAGCTCCACTACAGTCCCGTAGCAGTCGAGAATCATGACCGCATCAGAAACCATATTAAAAAAATCAACCAGTTTTTTATTGGCCCGTGCCAACTGCGTATTCTTTTTAATAATTCGCAACTGGGCAATGATTGCCTTTGCTCCAGCAACCACCATTCCAAGAGTGTGGATATGGGCACTTTCATAAGCACCAGAAATATTAAGAAGCCCTATCATATTGCCAATGGGATCAAGGATGGGCGCAGCCGAACAGGTTAGGCCATGGTGCTTCTCGCAGAAATGTTCAGGCCCTGACACCTGTACCGGTTGCTGTTCCTCCAACGCAGTACCGATGGCATTGGTACCGACATTTTGTTCATGCCAGCTTGCACCGACAAAAAAATTACTGGTCAACGGCATTTGGGCTGCTTCCTTGTCTCCGAAAATTTCAAGGATATACCCATCTTCATTGGTCAGCACGACAACAAACCCTGTTCCCCTTACAACACTGTACAGATCTGCCATAAAAGGATGCGCCACGTTGACTAACTCTTCCCGTATCTTAAGTGCTGCTGCAAGCCTATCGCCACGGATATGTTCACGCAGGCCGATATTCAGGGGGTCAACACCTACCTCCACACATCGGTTCCACGACCTGAAAATTTGCGCCCTGACCAAAGGAAGATTACGGTCACCAGAGCCAATAAAGGCCTGCCAATTTTCATAGAGGGTTTTTTCTGCCCCTAAAACCTGCACATTCATTACACGAACCTCTTTTCCACGAATGTGTCACAACAACAAAAAGGAAATGTACGAAGCCGTTGATAAAGAAACAACGTACAAGGCCGACCATTTTGCAATCGTACAAAAAAAAAGCATTTTTCCTTCAATATAAATACCCAAAACCTGCCGACTCAAAACCACGCCACAATTCATGGTTTTTCAACACGTTACAACTCGAAACCGGAACAGCATAACATCATATTTGATAGCAAAGCATCCTTTTCCTCATAATGACTTATCACGACATTGCCCGACACCATCTCGAAATATCAACCCCCCTTGATCTCTTGCTCAGTGTGCATACAAAATTGCTATTTTGTCGTTTAAAAGTTGGCAATACTGTCCATACAAACACCGTTTGACATTCCTTTTAGCAAACAAAAGGCTGTTGCCTCTGTGACAGGGATATGGCCGTGAGAAAAGCTTGAATTGGGTTTTACAAGGAGTACATGATGATCTTGCTTGGTAAGATGGCGGCACTTTAGATGGCTTGCCGATGGAGCTGTAGACATGCACACAGATACACCGATAACGTAAAGATTAGGTGTACTTGTTGTCTGTGCTAAGGGCCTGTAAGGGAGGAGTCATCCCGCTACAGAGGACGTGGTTCGAATTTCAGTTGAAACAAGAAGGGTATTGTCAAGAATACCCTTCTTATAGGATCTGACCAGGGCAGCCAGAGCTAATCACTTCTGCGGCATCATCGGATTACAATCCTTAATGGTGACCTTTCCCTGTAACAGGTTGCCTTTGGAATATTCGGTAAAGTAACAAGAATTGGTGGCGGGATCGTAATTCTCAATCCACAGGTTATCTTCTTTCCAGGTTGCCCCCATGTGCAACTGCCCATTGGGGACACCAATCGTCATAACCCCGCCATAGTGTTTTACGAAAACCTGCTGTAGCCGAAAATAGTAAGTTCCCCAAGCGACGACAAGCACAACCATGGCCACAACAGCTCCCGCCTTCCAGTTTTTAGCCACCACTGTAAAGCCATAAACAAGAGCAATGCAAACGGCTATAACCGCAAACCAATAAAGATAGGTAATCATTTACTACACCTCTGTTTTGTTCCTTTAAAAAAATCTGCCGACGCCTTACATATATAAAGAGTTTCGACTCTCAAATGTTTATACCTGCCGCCGCAACGGAAAAATATTGTACAATGTCTACAAGGTACTTGATACGGTGCCTTGCTGGCATCTATCATTGTATACAGGGTACCTTAAAAATCAAGGTGCCTCTCCACTCTACAAAAAGAGGAGCACATGTCTGCCGCCTTTCGGTTCAATCGTATGGAATTTGCCGGATCCCTCGGCGACCTGGGAACAATCCTCCCTCTGGCCGTTGGCATGATCATGATCAACGGTATGCATCCCACCGGTGTTTTCCTGGGATTCGGTCTTTTTTATATTCTCTCAGGAATGTACTTCCGGGTTACCTGTCCTGCCGAACCGATGAAGGTCATCAGTTCCTATGCCTTGGCAACCGGGATATCTGTAGGCCAGATTCAGGCATCATGTCTGTGAATTTTTTTGTTCCTGCTCATTCTCGGCACAAGCGGCTTAATAACATCCATCGGAAAAATTATCCGTAAACCAGTGGTCAGGGGAGTACAACTGGCGACTGGCCTGATGCTGGTCATGCAGGGCGTCAAACTGATGGCAGGCACATCACCAATGCAGCTTATCCAGCACATGGCGGAACCCAATATGACCGTGCAGGCGATTGGACCAATTCAATTAAGCTGGCTCATTGGCGGGTTACTGGGACTACTTGCACTCTTGCTCCTTGACAATAAACACCTGCCGGCTGCACTCATTGTGGTGGCCACCGGAATCGGAATTGGCCTGCTCTTTGGGGTACCGGAGAACCTTGAGCGCATCCAACCGGGCCTCTTTCTGCCCGCCCTTTTGCCATACGGTCTCCCAACCATGGACGAGTTCACCATTGCACTCATAGTGCTGGTGCTCTCGCAGCTGCCGATGACAGTGGGCAATGCTATTATCAGCAATGCCGATCTTGCTGGCCAATATTTCCCAGAAACTGGCAAACGGGTAACCTATCGCAGCCTCTGCCTGAGCATGGCTCTTGCAAATATCGGCAGCTTTTTAATCGGCGGTATCCCCATGTGTCATGGAGCTGGCGGCCTTGCCTCACTGTACCGATTCGGAGCTCGAACAGCAGGTTCAAACCTGATCATTGGAGGGTTATTCCTAGGACTGGTCTTTTTACTTGGCCCCAATATAGTTGCCATCATCAACCTGATCCCTTTTTCCGCCTTAGGCGTGCTGTTGATCTTTGCCGGTTTGCAACTGGCCCTGACCCTGCTGGATCTTCAATCCAGAAAGGAAATGGTGGTCCCTATCATGATCGTCGGCATCACTCTGGCATCCAATCTGGCCGCAGGATTTATGCTCGGTATCCTCTTTGACACCCTTCTCCGCTGGGACAAAATCAATATTTAAGCAGGGAGCATCTGTTTAGGTAGGGTCTAAACATTAAATGTAGTCGCTCTGACTTGACCTGACAGGTTGACAAAACAGGTTTCAAATTAACCCGACAACCACATCCAGGCATATCTCCCCAGAAGGGGTACAGGAAGAAGGTCACGTCGAAGTAGACGCTTCGGCGGTTAAGAGATGTACAGATAAAGTCAAATCCGGTCATGCAACTAGGATCTCTCATTTTCTGAAAAGTTGACGAATGGCCTTGGTTCGCAGATTCAGGAAGAACTTTGTATCGCCATTTTCTTTAAAAGAAAAAGATTGGCAACGGATATATATTTTGGTCGGTCCCTACTGACTTTATAGGAAATAACCCACGATGTATTTGGCAGATACAAAAAGTACGCAACCGCAAAGGATACTTTTAATAGCTCTTCCTGATACAAACTTCTGAATACTAGCTCCTAAATACATCCCACAAAATCCACCAAAACCAAACAAGAGACCTAGTGCCCAATCAGGTGCAACAACAACATCTGTGTAAATTAAGGAAAAGTACTGATAAAAAGCTACACCGGCAACAGATGTGATAAAAGTGCCCATTAATGCAGCTCCTGCAACAACGTGTACCGGTAATCCGATAATGGCTACAAAGAAAGGGGCCACAATTGCTCCACCTCCAATTCCATATACCCCACCGACAATACCTACTAAAAAACAAACCGCATAAACACCAAGTGTGGAAAACGTATATGTTTCGCCCCCATAGGCGAATACCACTTGTTTAATGTTTGAGGTAACAATGCTTATGGCAGGCGCATCTCTTGCTGCTTGAGGTACGTTCGAGTCCTTTTTTTGTACTTTGTTTTTAATTATATCCACAAAAAGTTGGCAACCAATGTAACAAAGAACCGTACCGACAAATAGCTTGAAATTCTTAGGGTCGGGCAAATATTTGATACGGACCCAAGCACCGATAAAAACGCCTGGTAATGTGCCAATGATAACCGCCCAGGTTAAAGGCCATAGCATTCGTCCTTCTTTTATATATCGGTAAACACCACTTGGTATTGCAATAATGTTATAAAGCTGATTGGTGCTACTGACAGATGGCGTTGCGTAACCTAAAAAGCTTACCTGAAAAGGTAGTAAAAGAAATGCACCGGAGACCCCACCCATAGATGTAAAAAAAGAAACAACAAATGCGACAATGAAAGGCGTGCATGGATTTACTTCAACCCCCGATACTGGGAAAAACATGCCTTACCCCTTGTGTTGATGGAATTATCGTGTCTTGAAATCTTTACTTCACAATATAGCTATAATTCTCAGTTATTATTGGTAGGTATTTAACTCACAAGGGGGTTCTTCTGTCAATATAAATGCAACCCAATAATGGCCGATTTCTTTCACATTTTTTCTTGTAAAATATTCCGGAGTTTAAAACAATACGAAGACACAACCATTTGAAATGTCATTTTTTATAACGACAGGACTCCTGCAAACAAGAACAAAAAAACCTAAATTTTGAAATTTTCCCTACCCATGGGACTTCTTCGACAGACTCGCTGGAGGCCACTATTTGCATAAAATTGAAATTAAGGATGGTATCAGTGATTAAAGAATTTCGATCTTTCAGTACATTGGATGTCAGTGAAATGGTCTTTCATTCAGCACTAACTATAGTTAATTTCATTTGACTTCATGCTGAATCAAACCGTTTTTTCCGTATCTTCTTCCCAAAAAGCGTCTTCCTGGCAATTGATTTTTTTTATCAATTTTTGGCATGTTGTTGCGGTTACTTTTGCAAAGCCTTCTTCTAATAAAATCTTAACTTTTTTCATCGTGCAGTCGTTGTGTTGCGCAACATGATTTTTAACAATTGCCCAGCATGTTTCTATAGGTTGGAGCTCAGGATGATACGGAGGAGTCCGCAAAACAGTATGCCCATACTGGCGGGCAATGTTATCGATGAGAAATTCTGGCTTTGGGGCAAGCCGAGAGCATAAGTCAAAAAGTTCCGATTTTAACATATCCCTGGTCCAAGGATATTGATTATCGGATAGCCATTCGCGCAACCTTTTTACAGAATGGCCTCTTTTAGGAAACGCTTCTTCTGCAAGAACATTATGGTAGGCTGCGTTGTCCATAATAATCAATGAATTTTCTGGTATGTTTTTGAGCAGTTGTTCTTGGAACCACTTGGAAAAATTGCTCCAATTCATGTTCGCATGATAATCACCAGTTTTTTTCGACGCCTTAAAGACAAGCTTTGAACATGGCACCCAACCATCATGTGTTATTGCATTTACAATTACCAGACGTTCCCCTTTCCCGGTAGGTTTCCCCGAAACAACACCATCTTCTTCGAGATACCATGTGTTATCATTTGAGTGATTTTTGTTGATATACGATTCATCTAAATAAACTTCAGGTCGAACAATTCCCTTGC
>JAUVLX010000353.1 GCA_030600525.1 Desulfobulbus sp.
ACCTGTCCGATCCTGCATCTTATCTTCGGGTCATCTTTGAATGCGACTCAATCACAAAATCCTCAACGTAGCCCTGCTATGCCTGCGGTTTTGTTCAATCACCGCATCCAAATCTGGCCCAAATCTAAGCGCAATATCAGCTAGGTTATTCCCTTACAGGTCCTAACGGTCTCCATTTTTAAGCAACGGCGTCACGAACAGCATCTACTTTTTCTGTAAGGAGGCGTAATGCAGATGAAATTTCCAAAGTATATGATGCGCTAGTATTAACCTGCCGAAACGGTTTCGGTAATGTGACAAGCTCAGCCTGGGCATGTTCCCTTGATTCCATTAACGATGGGAGTTGATGAAGAAGTTTCCCATTCTGCATGACAACCTCTATCAACGGTCTTCCTGGAAGAGTATCGGTCTCAACGGTCAGGATATCCTTTTGTAGAAAACCGTTATCATCATATTGGCGGTAAACCTGCTTGGGTCCTGGCCAGGTTTCTTTTGCAGCAGAGCGTTTTCTTCGCCCCTTGCCATCATATTCAACCAGTTTATAGGAACAATCAAGAAATGGATAATCAGAGGAAGTGATCATCTTGGTGCCAATACCATATCCGTCGACCGGGGCGTCAGCCGTCTTGATAGCTGAAAGAGAATACTCATCAAGACTGCTGCTCAAGAAAATTTTGGTGTTTTGCAGCCCCCCACGGTCTAATATTGCACGTACTTTCCGTGCAGATACCACTAGATCACCGCTATCGATTCTCACCCCTTTTATAACAATGTCGTCAGCAAGCAGTTCAGGGGCCAGAGCAACGACTTTTTCGGCACCTTTTTCAGTATCATAAGTGTCGATAAGAAGAACCACATTATCAGGCTGACTTTTTGCAAAATTACGAAAAGCCTCCATCTCAGAATCATGAGCCTGTACAAATGAATGCGCCATGGTACCAAATAATGGAATGTCAAACAGCAATCCTGCCTCTACGGTTGCCGTTCCATTAAGCCCGGCGAGGTAGCCAGCTCTGGCTGCCAGTAGCCCTGCTTCTTCACCGTGAGCTCTCCTGAGCCCAAAATCTATGAGCACCTCATCTGGAGCTGTCAGCCGCATCCGAACCGCCTTGGAGGCAATCATGGTCTGAAACATCAAAATATTGATTATTCGTGTTTCCACCAACTGCGCCACAGGTAGAGGGGCTGTTATTCGTATCAGCGGTTCACCTGCAAAAACAACGGTCCCTTCAGGCACACCATGAACATTACCTACAAACGTGACGTCCTTAAGATAGGCCAGAAATTGATCGTGGAAAAAACCAGTTGTGCGCAGGTAATTGATGTCTTCATCTGAAAATGAAAGATTTTCCAGATATTCAATCACTTGCTGCAGTCCAGCAGCAATTAGAAAATTTCTCTGGTCCGGGAGTTTGCGGACAAAAAATTCGAAAATAGCTGTTTGTTCCATCTGCTGGTCAAAATAGCCCTGCATCATTGTAAACTGGTACAGGTCCGTAAATAAGGGTGAGGTTTTCATGATGGCTCAATATCGGTAAATTTTGCGGTTTGCGCACCGTTTTCTGTCATTTTTGCGATTGCTTGCGCACCATCGCCGCGCTGAACATCAACCGCTCTGATTGCATCCACCAGTAAGACGACTGCAAAACCATTTTTGAGAGCATCCAAAACAGTCTGCAATACGCAGTAATCAGTTGCCAGGCCCCCTATAAAAAGTCGTTTGATTCCCTGCTGTTGGAGATAGGAGGTCAATGCCGTCCCGTCAAATCCCGAATAGGCTTCATGATCAGCGGTGGTGGCTTTTGAAACAATATGGCAGGAAGCCGGGAGCGAGAGGGATTGGGAAAAGGCAGCACCTGCAGTATCTGCTACACAGTGAGATGGCCATTGGCCTCCATTTTCAACAAACGAGCAGTGTCCGGCAGGGTGCCAATCTCTACTGGCAACGATCTGTAGGGATTTATCCGAAAAAAGAACGAGGTATTTATTGAGAAGCGGCAGGATGGCACCAGCATCAGGAACGGCAAGGCTGCCACTCTCTAAAAAATCATTCTGCACATCTACCAGCAGCAACGCATCTGAAGGGTGTAATTGTGTAATCATACTTTCACGTTATGCATTTATATCCAGGAGGTAAAAAAGTATTTAATATCTACCCTAAAGAGATGTCAGATAGGTGTCAACTGCTTGCAACGAATTGATCAAAAAAAGTATCTGCTTCGGTATGTAGGTGTACCTTTTTCTCATTAATGAATATGGTAAAAAACTTAGGCAAAACAAATTCCCCAACCCAAATCCGAGAAAAAAGAAAAATGCAGAAAACTATTATTTCAACCGCAAAGGCTCCGGCAGCCATCGGCCCTTATTCCCAGGCTGTAAGAGTTGGCGACATGCTCTACACTTCCGGCCAAATCGCGCTTAACCCTGAAACCATGGAGGTTATTGCTGGCGGTATAGTTGAACAAAGTAAACAGGTGCTTGATAATCTCGTCCAAGTACTTGCCGCAGCTGGGGCCGATATCAATTCAGTCGTAAAAACCACCTGTTTTCTCAGCGACATGAATCATTTTGCTGATTTTAACGAAATTTATGCAACCTATTTTTCGCAGCAACCTCCAGCACGATCCTGCGTAGAAGTATCCCGCCTTCCCAAAGACGTTCTGGTAGAAGTCGAAGCAATCGCGATGATCACATCATAGTGCCGTTATCGCTCATATAAACATAAAAAAATGTTAAGGGCTAAGCGGACAAACCAGTTAAGAGCTGATGGACTATAACGGGTTCAACCTTTACATATAGCATTTAGATGACAAACATGGACCAGGTAGATAATCTAGAACAACTTGTCTTTGACAACAGCTTTACCCGCGAATTGCCAGGCGATCCAGAAACGGCTAATTTCCGTAGGCAGGTTACTGGTGCAAACTATTCCCGGGTCTTGCCTGCAAAGGTTTCAGCCCCTACCCTGCTTTCATTTTCCCAGGAAACAGCCGACCTTCTTGACCTTTCTCCAGAGACTTGCACCTCATCTCGATTTACCGATGCCTTTTCCGGCAATACACTTCTGCCGGATATGGATCCCTATGCCATGTGTTATGGCGGCCATCAATTTGGCAACTGGGCAGGTCAACTTGGTGATGGCAGGGCTATCAATCTCGGAGAAATCATCAATAAAAGAAATGAGCGATGGGTACTCCAATTAAAAGGAGCAGGATCAACTCCATACTCGCGTAATGCAGACGGCCTTGC
>JAUVLX010000348.1 GCA_030600525.1 Desulfobulbus sp.
AAAATGATGTGTGACCCCATCAATTAACATGACAAGATGCAGAATTGCTCCGCCTGAAATAAAGAGATGAAAAATTTCGTGAAACCCGAAAAAACCTGGTAGTGGGTTCGGTTTTTTACAAGCATAAATGATTGCACCAATTGTATAGGAGAGCCCACCTGCTACCAGAAAAATGAAGGCAACCCGTGGCATGGTTTTCACCTAGGTCGCCATAGGAACCATAACAAGCCATCCCATGAGAAGATAAATAATCGTCCCTAAAGCTCTTGGTGCATTAATAAATAAAAATTTAAAGAGCGTTCCGAGAACCACAAGCGACCACTGGGCAATAAGGATGCCCCATCTCATCTTCCCATCAAGATAAAGGAAGCAAAGAGGGGTGTAGGTTCCTGCTATGAGGAAAAAAATTGCAGTGTGATCAAGTTTTCTCCAGATTGATTTGTCATTTTCCATTTGTTTTTTCGAGTGGTATATGAAACTCGCACTAAAAAGGAAAATGCCTGACAAACCATAGATAATGGAGACAATCTGGGTCGATATATCTCCCTTTGAAAGTACAACCAATACAAGAGAACCGATTGCTATTATTGGAATCGTAGCACAGTGGGAGTAAGCAGCAATTTTTTCTGAAACAAGTATTTTCATGGATTTTTTTCCTTAAACACTAAACTTCGCCACCACATGCATTCCAGCTCATTTTACGTGCTCCGGTGTAATGACCTTCCTAATCCCCGCTATATGTTGCTGACCAAAAACCAGGGGCAAGGGCAAAATATTTATTTGACAGTATAGCCTTTGCCTTCAAGGCATGCAGAATAAGCACGATTATATCTGTCAATTTGCTGCTGATAGACCTGTTGAGTTTGTTGGTCGACCGATGCGGTCGCTTTACCCTGCCGACGTTTTTGTATCCCTCCAGCCAAACCACCTACAACGGCACCCGCGGCAGCACCTTTCCCAAATTCTCCACCCAATGAGCCTCCAAGTCCACCAACAGCAGCACCAGCTGCAGCGCTTCGCAAGACAGGCTTACCATTTTGTTGTTGCGCACTTGACGTCGGAGCAGACAGTTTTGAAGGATCAACACCGCTTTGATTTATAGCCCAATTTCGACACTCCTGCAGGTCGGCATTTTGTTGCTGGATTGATTGACCTTTTGCGGGGAATACCATTAGCTCAGACCCACAAACAGTAGATATAGGAAAAAGGCACAACGTCAGGAACAAAGCTGTTGATGTAAGTGCTTGATTCATAAATTCCTCTTTTTTATTCTTGTTTAGAAAAAAGCTATAGTGATGACTACGAAGTTATTTCTTGGCTGACTCCTCTTACAAATTAGTGAGCCGACCACATGCCAGGCCTGCAATCTATTAAGACCTGATACCGAATCCAGTACGAAGCAGCGAGTCTCTGTTAATCATCCCCTGAAAGCAGCCCTCTTCATCAACCACCGGCAACCGCTTGACGCCCTTGTCCACCATCTGACTGATGGCGTTTTCTATCAACATATCTTCATGGACTGTTACAAAAGTGGTTTGCATAACCTGGCCAGCGGTTGTTTCGAGCAAACACTGCTGCAGGTCTCCATGGCAGACATTCTGCTGAGAGGGATGCGTTATGTTTGCCAGTCGGTGCCAGAACCCCTCCTGCCCGGATTTAAAATAACTCAGCAGGTCCCGATCAGCAATCAGTCCCAGCAACCTTCCTTCCGGATCAACCACCGCTACTCGCTGAATGTCGCTACTGTCGATGATTCGCATAACTTCATCCAAGGTGGTTTCAGGAGAGACAGTATGGGTATCCCGACGCAGAATATCTTCCACCCGCTTTAAATCTCCTACTTCCACTTTTTGCTCACCAAAGGCTTTCCAATCGGGTGTTTCACGCATGACCGTATTGAAGATGTCCAGCCGTGACAGCATCCCCGAGAGTTTTCCCTTCTCGTCGACCACCGGCAAACGCTTTACTCCTGTACGCAACATCAGATCCACAGCCTCTGCCAGCAGTTTGTTTTCTGCAATGAGAATAACCGGTTTTGTCATCACCTCTTCGGCCTGCCGAGAAGACATGGGATCAAGAACCTCTTTCCGACACTGCGCATCGCACTCGGTCAACAATCCCAACCTAAGCGACAGACCGCCTTTTCTGATCAAATCCCCCTGGGTAACCACCCCGACAGGACGACTTTTTTGGTCCAAGACCGGTACACCGTTAAAGATAGATGGCAACAGTAGTTTCACCACATCACTTAAACGGGTGGTTATGGTAATGCTTGCAACATCTGTTGTCATCACATCGCGAACCATTAACTGGCGAGGGAAAAAGGCATTGCGGGCCCGGTGACAAATAACATCAAGATCGTGCAACACCATGATGCCATCATTGACCATTGGCTCCAAACCATCCAACACCCGTTCAATTTCAGCGGCAGGGAGGATAATATAAATCCTAATCGGCATACTTACAGAGAGCACTTCCAGCCTATCGGTCGCGATTTCTCCACTTTCAGAACAACCAGCAACACCCCGGCTGACCACACAGCGTGCAGCTATTTTCAACTTCTGAATATACTGCATGGCAGCATCTGCCACCGGCTTGTTCCGGTATCGCGCCTCTTCATTGGTGAAAATTTCGACTGCTTTATATTTCAACATTGCTTGTTCCTCTAAAATTACCTAGTTTCTGTTCACAAATGAGGATTTTGGTTTGAGAGCAGGTAAGCGTCAGACTCCGAGGCATGCTTAAAATTTTACCACAGGCATATAATTAATATCGGAGTCTAGCGCTTACCTCCGAGGATAAAATTTTTAGCATAACGCCGCTATCGGGCCTAAATACCATTTATGGACAGACACTACCTAATCAGGCTGGCCACCCATATCCCAAGAAAAGTACAGGCAAGACCACCGACATTGTTAGCCAGCACATTAGCCAAGGATTGAAGTAACATACCACCACGGCCAGCACTGACTGTTTCCAGGGCAAAGGTCGAGAATGTGGTTAAGGCACCCATATACCCGGTGATGAGCAGCAATCGCATATCTGGAGTCAACAAACGAGCCCTGGCGGCAAGGGTAAACAACACCCCAATCAAAAAACATCCCATCAAATTGACAATCAAAGTACCCCAGGGAAATCCGGTTCCCCAGATCCTTACCGAGAGCAAACTAATACCATAGCGACTTGCTGCCCCCAGACTCCCCCCACACATTACCAGGGCAATTTTTTTTACCACCGGGCCTACAATGAACAGACTTTCTGTCAGAGCACCTTTTAACTGCATTGTTACTTGAGCTAAACTTTCCATATCTTTTTAAACCACTCCGCAAATACCCTTCCCTTCACAGAAAATCGGACCCGACAGCTCCGCATAAAGTGTCCAGGC
>JAUVLX010000304.1 GCA_030600525.1 Desulfobulbus sp.
GACATATTTCACCATTTCTATTGTCCTTTTTACTAAAGGAGCCTCTGATCAAGTCATGACAGAAAAAAACAAGACCAAAATCGTCTGTACCATTGGTCCGGCATCTGACTCTCCGGCAATGCTCGAGAAAATGATAAAGGCAGGTATGAACATCGCAAGGCTCAATTTTTCCCATGGCGACTTTTCAACCCATGGAGAGATTATCCGCAGAATTAGAGCTGCTGCTAAAAAAACCGAGCGGCGTGTTGCAATCATGGCAGATCTCCCTGGTCCTAAAATACGGATCGGCAACCTGGTAAAAGAGCCGATTGAGATTAAAATAGGTGCTCGATTCACCCTGACAACAGAAGACATAACAGGTAACTGGGAAGAGGTCTCCGTCACCTTCAAAGAATTGCCCCAGGTCGTTACCCCAGGCGACATCCTGTTTCTTAACGACGGCCTTATCCAGCTTAGGGTGGAAGAGATCCAAGGAACCAAAGTGCATTGTATTGTATCGGTGGGCGGTATGCTCCGTTCCAAAAAAGGGCTCAATCTTCCCGGAATCGACCTGGGCGTATCTGCGTTTACCGAACATGATCGAACCTGCATGCAGTATGCGCTGGATAACGGGGTCGATGCTATCAGCCAGTCCTTTGTCAACGATGCTGCCGATATCGAAGCAGTAAGAAAAGCTGCCACGGAGATGGGATACGCCCCCTTTATCATAGCTAAAATTGAACGGTCATCGATTTATCACAAAATCGATGAAATACTTGAAGCCTCTGACGGCGTCATGGTTGCACGGGGTGACCTTGGGGTGGAAATCCCCATTGAAGAGATCGCCATGATTCAAAAGAAGATTACGGCAAAAGGAAACCTGTTTGGAAAACCGGTCATCACTGCCACCCAGATGCTGGAATCCATGACCAATAACCGTCGCCCCACAAGGGCCGAGGCAACTGATGTTGCCAACGCAATTCTTGACGGGACCGACGGAGTCATGCTTTCAGAAGAATCAGCTATGGGTAACTATCCGCTGGAAGCAACCAAGATGCTTGTCCGCATTGCCGTTGCCACAGAACCTCACCGCACTAGCCTTAATTATACCAGGGTTCCGAACAAGCCCATATACAACCATATCAAAGAGGTGGATTATATTGCCACCAGCGTCAAAAGTATTATCAGCCAGACCGATGACGTTGCAGCCATTTTATCGCCAACAGACAGTGGTCTGACGGCACGAAGACTCTCCCGGTTTCGGCTGCCGACATGGATACTTGCAGTCAGTTCCAACAAAAAAACCTGTAAGGAACTCATTTTCAGTTACGGAGTTTTTCCCATTTATGAGGTCAATCACCCTACCGACTGGACCGACTATGCCCGTGATTATTCGGTTAAGTACGATTTGAAAGGGAGTTGCATTATTCAAACCGAAGGCCCTTCCCCAGAAAACCCGAATCGTAACCATAAAATGGAGATCATCGACCTTCGCGAGCTGCAATAGCCCTCGGCAAAAGGAACTTATCAAAAGGCGTTAACAGAGTCTGCTTCTCATGAACGATCTACATAAAAATCATTCTCCACAGCTGCTACCTGCTCCCAACAACCACAACACAGGTATTAACAAGCTCAAGCGTGCTCTTGCTTACAAGCTTTTTTATCAAATGGGCAAAACCACCCGCTCCGTTTCTCTCAACGATTACTATTTGGCAGCAGCCTATACGCTCAGAGACAGGATGCAACCCCTCTTTATCAACTCATCGGAACTCTATCTTGAAGGCAGTTCCCGAATCGTATCCTACCTTTCTGCAGAGTATTTACCGGGTCCACACCTGCATAACAACCTGATCAACCTGGATCTTCTGGATCCAATGCGGCAGGCTGTTGCAGAAACTGGCCTGGACCTTAACGCCATTATTGGGGTTGAGGAAGAACCGGGCCTGGGGAACGGCGGCCTGGGAAGACTGGCGGCCTGTTTCATGGACTCCCTGGCAACCCTCCAGATCCCTGCCATCGGCTATGGCATACGTTACGAGTTCGGTATGTTTGATCAGGAGCTGGAAAACGGCTGGCAAGTTGAACTCAGTGACCGCTGGCTCCGGGGGGGAAATCCCTGGGAAATAAAAAAAGCCGATCTTGCCCAGGAAGTCGGCTTTGGAGGCCGTACAGAGACCTATCATGATCAAAACGGTGACCTCCGCATCCGTTGGTGGCCTGCCCGAGTCATTAGCGGTATCCCTTACGATACCCCTATTCCCGGATACAGGGTCAACACGGTTAACACGCTGCGCCTGTGGAGTGCAGAGGCACCGAAGTCCTTTAACTTTGAAGATTTCAACGTTGGTGACTATATTGGCGCTGTTGCTGAAAAAATTAGTGCAGAAAACATCACCAAGGTCCTCTACCCCAACGATAAAAAATATGCAGGAAAACTGCTTCGCCTGGAGCAGCAGTATTTCTTTGCCAGCTGTTCATTACAGGACATGCTCCGCATCCACCTGTTCAGCCATGACAGCCTGAGCAATTTTCACCAGAGCTTTGCAGTGCAGCTCAATGATACCCACCCGGCCATAGCTGTCGCCGAACTGATGCGCCTGTTGGTTGACGTACACCTCATGGAATGGGAACAGGCGTGGCATGTCACCACCAGAACCTTTTCCTACACAAACCACACCTTGCTTCCCGAATCGCTGGAAAAATGGCAGCTCTCTATGTTCTCATCGTTGCTGCCACGTCACCTTGAAATTATCTTTGAAATAAACCGCCGCTTCCTCGACATTGTACGGCTCAAATTTCCGGGTAACCAGGAAATAGTCACCCAACTCTCCATTATTGACGAAACAGGTCCCCGTTATGTACGGATGGCGAACCTGGCTTGTGTAGGTAGCCATACTATTAACGGGGTATCGTCTCTTCATACCAGGTTATTGAAAGAAAAAACCCTGGCACCCTTTGACCGGCTATGGCCAAAAAAAATTATAAGTATCACCAACGGGGTAACGCCTAGAAGATGGATGCTGGTGACGAACCATCGACTCTGCACTCTGATCAACAAAACAATAGGAGAGGACTGGATAACAAATCTGGAGTACCTTACGCAATTGGCGCCCCTGGCAGAGGATGCCAATTTCCGTGAAGCGTGGCACAATGCCAGGCTGGAAAATAAAAAAGATTTTTCCGAACTCACAAAAAAACAACTGGGGGTTACTCTCAACCCGTACGCCCTCTTTGACGTGCATGTCAAACGCATTCATGAATACAAACGTCAGCACCTCAGCCTGCTCCACATAATTACCCTGTACAACCGTCTCAAAGAGCACCCTGAACAATGCTTCCCGCCACGGGTTTTTATCTTTGGCGGCAAAGCTGCTCCGGGATACTGGATGGCAAAATTGATCATCAAATTGATCACGTCCGTTGCTGCTGTCATCAATAAAGACCCTGATGTCAAAGGCAGATTCAAAGTCATATTTGTCCACAACTATAATGTAAAAACAGGCCACGCCCTTTTTCCGGTGGCCGACCTTTCCGAACAGATATCCCTTGCGGGAACAGAGGCTTCAGGGACCGGCAATATGAAATTTGCCATGAACGGCGCTCTAACCATCGGCACTCTTGATGGTGCCAATGCAGAAATCCGTGAAGAGGTTGGCGCTGAACAGTTTTTCCTGTTCGGCCTCAACGTGCAGGAGGCAGAGGCACTTATGCAAAACAGTTACCGCCCCTTGGACTACTATAATCGGAACCCGGAGCTTAAAAAAGCCATTGACCTCATAAGCAGCGGACACTTTTCCCATGGTGACCAGCAACTTTTCAAACCGCTTATCGACGAGTTACTCTACCGCGACCGGTATTTGCTCATGGCAGACTATGAGTCCTATATTGATTGCCACGATAAGGTTGGAGCAGCCTTTGAGGATCGTCAAAGGTGGAGCCGTATGTCCATTCTTAATGTGGCGCGCATGGGCAGGTTCTCTTCAGATCGAGCAATTAAAGAGTATTGCCGCAGCATATGGCAAGTAAAGCCGTTCCCGGTCGACTTGAAATGGAAACGTGTCCCTGAAGGTGGTATTATTTTCCCTGTTGTCGACGAATAAAAGTTGTAACTATTCCGCAGCACCCCACGGAGTCTGCGCTACCTCTGCGCACGATCATGCGAAAATAGAGCATTACTAAAGTTATCCAGCCTGATCGTACACATCTGGAGCACTGCTGAACAGTTACAGATCTAGGGTAAGGCGAGATTATTTGCTATTCGTGGAATAGCAAATAAAAAGAGCTTATCTCTCACTTAAAACGACCCAACAAGCCTGCAAACTTCCATGAAAATTATCGTTGCCCCCAATGCCTTTAAAGGTTCTCTTTCTGCAACCGCTGCTGCCGCAGCCATCACCAGCGGTATCCGGCGCGTTTTTGCTGATGCGGAAATTATCCAGGTCCCGGTTGCAGACGGCGGAGACGGACTAGTCAATGTTGCCTTGG
>JAUVLX010000078.1 GCA_030600525.1 Desulfobulbus sp.
ATGTAGGTAAAGACACTTGCTGTTACACTCTGGCGGGTAAAGTCTGCTCCCAGGGTATAGAGCGCACTGTGTTTTTGCAGGCAGGTGGTTTTGATAATTTCCTGTGCTGTATGACCTTGCACGCCAGACACAACCGGAACATCAGTTTTAATAATTCCAGCCTTTTCTCCAGCAATCTGAGCTAAGGTGTTGCCAAGGTACTCCTGGTGATCAAGATCTATGGTGGTAATCACAGACACCAGGGGCGTTATAACATTGGTTGCATCGAGTCTGCCGCCAAGTCCGGTTTCAACAAGAGCTATATCTACCTGTTGTTGCTTGAACCAGAGAAAGGCAAGGGCAGTGGTAAATTCGAAGTAGGTAATAGGATTGGAGCCCAGCGTGTCTCTGATGGTGGTAGCAAGCTCGGCAAAGGTTTGGCGATCAATACATTTTCCATTGATGCAAAAACGTTCCCGGACACTGGATAAATGAGGGGATGAGTAAAATCCTACCTTATAACCGTTATGGCTGAGAAGACTGAGCAGAGTAGCACCAACCGATCCTTTACCATTGGTTCCTGCAAGGTGGACAGCGGGAAAGGTAGTATGGGGGCTGCCAAGCTTGGAGAGGAGGGTGGTTACAGCCTCCAACCCCAGCTTTATTTTAAAAAATTGGAGATCGTTGAGATAGGTGCAGGCTTCTGAATATTGCATGGTGACGGCGGGTAAAATAAGCAATCGGTTGTTAGCAAAACAGTGACGTATCAGGCAGGACTTTCATCCCTAATCTATAATCTCCAACTTTGCATAATCGAGATGTAAAATCTTGGTTCCGTGACGGTCAAAAGAGACTTCCACCCTACGTGGGCCTGGTATGTTGACGACCTTTCCATTCCCAAAATAGGAGTGATTGACAACCATGCCGCTAGTAAAGGTTTGACGAGCAGATTGAGTCTTTTTCAACGCTCGCGGAGCATCCCCAGGATCAGGCAACGCATTATTTCCATAGAGCGGTGTACCTTGATCTTTTATATAAAGACCTTGAGGTATTTCAAGGAGATACGGAGACATGCCTGTGCGGCGAAATTGCCTGTCTGGAGTCATTAGCTCGCAGGGGTAGGTGAGGAAAAGTCGTTTTTTAGCCCTAGTTGCAGCTACATACAATAGTCGTCGTTCTTCCTCATACTGGCTACCAGGGGTCGCATTTTGATGGGGGAACCTGCCTTCTGCAAGTCCCATTACAAAAACAACATCCCATTCCAATCCTTTAGACGAATGGATGGTGGAAATAATCAGCTGGTTTGTATCGTCCTTGTCTTTAGCGTTGGCAACGTTTTCAGGCGGATCAAGTGCTGTATCATCAACAAAGGATTGCAGGTCTCCATATCCGCCAATAAGGCCACTTATTTGATCCAGTTCTTTACGCCGTTTCGGGTAGTCATCATAATAAATTTTTTCAAAAATAGGCAGATAGTATTCCATGACCTTGTCATAGATGGTGGAAGGGGGAAGATCTGGCTGATCTATCTCTTTTAAGGTTGCCTGTAACGCCTCAAATCCGCTTTGCCAGGTCTTGCCTGGTTTATACTGTGAGAGTGCGGCGGTGGGCGTGTCCGAGGTTTTGATAAAATTAATAATTTTTTGGGCGGTCTTGGGGCCTACCTTATCAAGCTGCAGCAATAACCGGTTCCAGGAAAGGCTGTCCCACGGATTAACAAGAATCCTGAAAAAAGAAAGGACGTCTTTTATGTGGGCGGATTCGGTCAGTCTCATACCGCCCCGTTTTTCAAAGGGCAGGTAATGACTTGTCAGCTCCATTTCCAGTTTGTAGGAATGAAACCCGGATCGGAAAAGGACAGCAATTTCATTAACAGGTGTCCCTTCTTGCTGCAATTTACTAATAGCCTTAACAATATAGCGGGCCTCTGCTCCTTCATTCTTGGCAGAGTATACTGTGGGCCTTACACCGCCCTCGATATTTGAAAAAAGAGACTTGGTGAATTTCTCCTCAGCGTTATGGATGACGGCGTTGGTCAGTTCAAGAATCGGCTGGGTAGAGCGATAATTTTCTTCGAGTTTTATGACATCGGTGCCTGGGAATTGCTCTGAAAAACGCATGATGTTATAAAAATCAGCACCGCGAAAGCTATAGATAGACTGGGCATCGTCGCCAACAACCATGACATTATCATGGGTAGAGGCGAGGAGACGAATAATGTTCGCCTGAACAAGATTTGTATCCTGGTATTCGTCGACAAGCACATATTGGAAACGATTGCAGATTGCTTCACTTGCTTCTGGGGAATCGGAGAGCAATCGCCGCCAATTGGTCAGCAGGTCATCATAGTCCATAAGTCCATGATCCTGCTTAAATTGATTATAATGTTGATGTATTGCCTGGAAGTCTTCTAAAAACTCAGAAAGGTGGACATGACTTTCGTAGACAAGATCCTCTATGGAACGAGATTTGTTAATCGAACCTGAAATAAGGTTGATAATGACCCGTTTGCTGGGGAACCGTTTTCCGGCTCCCGAAAGTCCCAGCGAAGATTTAATAAGATTAACAATTCCTTCGGCGTCGCCACGGTCAATGATAGTAAAACGTGGACCAAAGCCAAGGTAGTGCCCATATTGACGGAGCAGGATATTAGCTGTGGCATGGAAAGTACCGCCTACAATCTTTTGTGAGGCATGGTCGGTAAGCTGACCTGCTCTCCATAACATTTCCTGGGCTGCTTTTCTGGTAAAGGTAAGCAGTAGGATTGACTCCGGAGGCACCCCCTGACCAAGAAGATAGGCCATTCTATGGACCAGGGTTCGTGTCTTGCCGCTTCCTGCGCCGGCAATAACAAGTACCGGGCCGTCATTATGAGTGACGGCAGCATGTTGAGCTGAATTTAAATCTGAGGTTGCTGTCATGCTAGATGGGCTATCGGGGTCTTGATCTGTGGGTTGAAATAAGTGTTGTTGCATGGGGGCAATACCTACCATAGCAAACCACGAGAAGCAATGGCTGTTGACACTATAATAAAGACAGATTAAATATGTTCTGTTCTACACTTCTACCATTTTTTGGGATCAGGATAGCTTTTCAGTAGCTGTTTCATTGGTTTCGTACATAGGGATAACTATACGAATTATGGATTTATTTACCGACTATTTTACCACAGAAAAATTAGCAGAATTATTTCCACCACAGCGAAGTTATGATTTTTTTGAAGCCCTGTTTGGCGATGCGGAAGAGGGTGCTTTTGATATTCTTCTTACGTATGATCGTTATGACAGCACTGACGAGACCTTACATTTGACCCTGCAGTTGCATGAGCGTCCAGGTAAGTGCCTGGCGTGTAATCTAACCTATGGGTTACCTGATGTTTTTACCCGGCACCCGGTTATTAATGTTACCGGGCTGATAAAGGATATTGATATTCTGTTGGGCGACAATTTTGTGTGTGAGGAGTGGAAGTTGGGTACCACCCAACAACAGCAAAGCGCTTTGCATTCAATACCGTTGGTGATTTCGGTTAAGAACGTGGAGTAGGGGAGCCGGTTTTCTGCGTTCCCTGAAAAGAAAGGAAGTGGCAGGTGTTTTCTGACCCAAACCACTTCCATGTAGATAAAAGAAGTGGTCAGTTGACGGCTATTCTGGCTTTTCCTCTTGCCTTGGCTTGGTACAGAATATCGTCGGCTGCTTCAAGCCATTGTTCCTTGCTCATCTCGCCGTCCCATGCGGAAAGACCGATGCTTACGCCCAGCATACCGGCATTGGTAGATATGTCCAATGCATTGACAGCTGAGCAAAGGCGCTCGGCCAAATATTCGGCCGCACGTAGATTCGTATCTGGCAGTACAAGCAAGAATTCATCACCACCCATCCTGACCAACAAATCTGAGCCACGTATCTCTTGGTTAAGCGCGACGGCCACTTGCTGCAGCACCTTGTCTCCCTGCAGATGCCCCATGGTATCGTTGACAGCCTTGAAATGATCAAGATCCAACGCGGCCAGTGTCAATTGATGCTTATATCGCTTTGCTTGCTCCATAATAGCGACAATTCGTTCCTCAAAAACAAACCTGTTGGGTAGGCTGGTAAGCGTATCCCTGCGAGCTTGATAAAATACTTCTTCAAATTCCAGTGCTCTTTTGATAGGTGGGGCAACAATGGAAAGCGTTTCCTCAAGAAAGGTTGTTTCAGCTTGGGTAAAAGCAGCATTTTTGCGTATCATCACAAAAGTCCCGTTATTCGATGACGATTGGGAGTTCGAATGCCAAGCGAATGCAAAAAAGTCCTCGACTTGTTGTTTTTGGGGAGCACTACAACTCTGTCGAAGGAGGTGCTCTGTAATTTTTACTGCGTGGCGCCGCTCAGGTCCATGGCTTGAGCAATACATATGCATCTTTTCATGAGTTGGGTTGTAATACCCTATCAGGTCATGATCGATATGCTCCATCATCCAAATGGAATACGTTTCAAGCATTGTCGGTAAATCCAATACGCCGGATAAACGTTGATGGAGAATATTTACCTTCTGCAACGTCTCAGACTGTTTCCGATAATGCTCAAGTTCGGAAAGGAGCGTATCAACGGTTTTGGTCAGCTTTGGATTGTGTTGGCTTATTGCAACAGCTGCATTCATGGTAAATATCCTATGGGTATAATGTATCCGGTTCTCAATCAGCTTATGGTTGAGCTTGCTAGATTAATGCCTATATAACCAGAAAATTTTCTTTATAAATAACAGAAAGTTATACTAATTAAAACATAATCGCAAGGTCAGGTTGTTTTCATCGTCATTAATATGACATTGAAAAGAGAGTTCCAAGGCATCTCAGTGACTTATTTTTGACACTATTAATCAGCTGGTGAAGAAAACACAAAGGTAGCTCAATGAAAATAGGACAAATGTTCCTGGTTGGTTTTCGTGGTAGCGAGGTAGATTCAACAGATTGGATTGCACGAAGCATAAAAGATTATCATCTTGGTGGTGTTATTCTTTTTGATCTAAACATTTCTGGTGCAGTGCAAAACTTCGATTCTCCGTCAGGATTAACTCGTCTTGTTGACAGTTTGCACTCTTTTGCGCAAACACCACTTTTGGTTGCCGTTGATCAGGAAGGCGGAAAAGTATGCAGGCTAAAGGAAAAAAACAATTTTCCAGCCATATGCAGTGCCGCTGCCATGGCTAAAGAAGGCTTCAACAAAACCAGGCAACAGGCAGACTTATTGGCACATACGCTTCATACCCATGGCATTAATCTGAATTTCGCACCCGTTATTGACCTCAACTTGAATCCAACCAATCCTATAATTAGTAAATTTGAGCGCAGTTTCAGCGACAGTGTCAGTGAGGTTGTTGCTCATGCTGAACTTTTTATCGAAGAACATCATAAATATGGAATAGCGTGCTGTATAAAACACTTCCCTGGCCATGGGAGCGCTAAAAATGATTCACATCTGGGTTTTGTGGATGTCACCGAAGATTGGCAAAAAATTGAACTGGAACCATACAGAGTACTCATCAACGACGGTTACTGTGACGGCGTGATGACCGGACATCTTGTTCATCGAGGTCTTGACCAGGAAGGAAGGCCGGCAACTCTTTCTAAATTGATGATTAATAACCTCTTACGCAGGGATCTGCATTTTTCAGGTGTTGTCTTTAGTGATGACTTGCAGATGGCAGCCATCACCAAAGGGTGGACTTATCGCCAGGCAGTACAGGAGGCAATCATTGCCGGAGTTGACATGCTGGTTATCGGAAATAATCTATGTAACCAGGAAAACGCTGTTGAAGAAGGTATTGAGGCTGTTACTGAGTTGCTGGAACAGGGCAGGGTGACTGAAGATCGGATACAACAATCAATAAAAAATATCTGGTGTTTAAAACAAAAAATTGGAGGAAAACGTCCGTGGAAGAACAACAACCGACCCACAGTATGGTGATAGGGTACGTTATTTGGCTATTTGGTTTTCTTGGTGCTCATCGTTTTTATTATGGAAAGCCTATTTCGGGGACGATTTATTTTTTTACCCTGGGGCTTTTTTTTGTGGGTTGGGTGGTTGACTTATTTCTGATCCCGAAAATGGAAAGGGAGGCAGATATTCGTTTTCAGGCAGGCCCTATCGACTATACGGTTGCTTGGTTGTTACTGGTCTTCCTTGGGTTATTCGGTATCCACCGGATGTATATGGGAAAATGGTTAACAGGTATTGTCTACCTGTTGACTTTTGGAATTTTCGGCCTTGGTTACATCTACGACATGTGGACAATTAATGACCAGATAACCGTACTTAACGGTGGGAAAAGCCAAAGTTCGAGGACTATGGTATCGCACAGCTAATCAGGGTTGTGGTCGGGTAAATACTAACCGTTTATCATCGGAAAGGTGCGAAGCAAACGTATAGTTATCGGTGGTAAACGCTTTTACCCCTTCCGCGGTTGTAATGCGTTGTTTAATCATATAATCAGCCATAAGACCACGGGCTCGTTTTGCAAAAACAGCAACTGTTCGCAACTGTCCTTTTTTTTCTTCCTGAAAAACAACATCAACTACAGGTATGGTCAGTGTTTTTCTGGTAATAACCTTGGAGTATTCGACTGAGGCAAGGTTAAAAAGAACGGAAGAATGACTGTTAACGGCGCTTGTGTTAATAGCTTCAGCTACCGTAGTTCCCCAGAATTGGTACAGATTTACTCCGTTTTTGTTTGCCAATCTGGTTTTCATTTCCAATCTGTAAGGCTGAATAAGGTCCAAGGGACGAAGACATCCATACAACCCTGAAAGAATTCGCATATTATCCTGGGCAAACTGCAGGTCTTCTGCTGAATAGCTATCGCTTGAAATGCCTCGATAGACATCACCGGTAAAGGCAAATATGGCCTGCTTTGCGTTGTCTTTGTTAAAAGGCAGGGTAAAGGATTGGTAGCGATCCACATTGAGCTGTGCTATTTTTTCACTGATCTGCATCAAGCTGCGCAAATCCTGAACTGAATAAGCTTTGAGCAAATTAATGAGTTCCTGGGAATTATCTAGGAAAATGGGTATAGTGGCTGGCTTATCAGAAACAGGAGTGTCAAAATCCTGCCCTTTAGAAGGTGAGAGAATAAACATTTTATTATTTCTTATGAGTTAACGAGGTGTTATTAACAGCTATAATTAGCATGATTCAAGTGTAACACCGCAGACATCTGAGTTGGATATTTTTTATTGCCTTTTGGCGTTGTTTTGCTCCTAGAGCTACAGTATAAGGCTGACATGAAGAAAAAAATACCGAATACACCCGTTGAGGGCTGTAAACCCGAGATATCGTATCCGTGTTTATGGCAGTATAAAATTATTGGTACCGATCGTGAATCAATCATTGATACAGTAATGGATATACTCCCAAATACCGACCATCTGCTGGCTAACTCTCATGCCAGTTCAGGCGGGCGTTATGTAAGCATGAACCTTGAACTTGTTGTGCAGTCTGAAGAGCAGCGACTGTCCCTCTACAATCAACTTGTTGAAAATACAGCAATAAAAATTGTTTTATGAATAATCAATCTCCAGAATCACCAGAAAATCCACAAGTAGATAATAAAGTCGTTCCTGCCATGCGTGAGGCAATCACCATGATCCAGATGGTGCTGTTTAAACTAATCCAGGAAGATATCGATACCCGCACACAGGATCTGTCAGAAAATGATCAGCGCCGGTTGGCAGGGGCAGTGGTGAATAATTTATTTGGAACAGAACCTGCTGACGCTGGCATTACCAACTTTGCTAGCGAGAACAGGGAGCGGGTGGAAGAGGAGTTGCGCAACATAGGCGAGCGTTTCCCAAAACTGTGTCCTTTTCTAACCGATGCCCTGCGCATGAAAGCTATCTGTGACAATCAGGAAGGTATTCATTCGATTCCATCTTTGTTAATGGCAAAAGCACTCGGTATTCTTTTGGAAGATCGAGCCTTTCCCATGCCCTCTACTTTTATGATTTCTATCAGGACACTGGCGGCCCAGCATGGGCTTGTTGAGCCCCTCCAGGCTGCTCCACCTGCAGAGTAACCATGGTTGCCCCCCAAGATCCAGCGGTCTCATCAGCAAGGGCAAACTTTTTCACACAGGGGAGTCGCTCAAGTATGGCATGGACGCTTCGTCGCAGGGAGCCTGTCCCTTTGCCATGGATGATACGGACATAATGAATATCCTGAGCCAAGCATTCTTTGAGGTAATCGGGAATAAGAAATTTAATGTCCTTGGGCCGAAAAGTGTGTAGGTCCAAGGTTCCGTTTATGGGAATGGCAACAGGCTCATCAGTCTCGTTATCTGGAGAGAGGTCATCTCTTGTCATGAATTATATCCAATGCAATCGATGCTGCTTTTGTAGAGGCTCCTGGTCCGCCTAATAATGACCTGAGTGCTTTCAAACCATGTAGAACCTGCTGGTTCTCTACCGGGTTTGTCACTAGCTTGTCCAGTTCAGCGGCAAGTCGTTCGGGTGTTACTTCATCCTGCAACAGCTCTGGGATAATTTTCTTGTCACTGATCAGGTTAACTAAGGAAAAAAAACGTATATTGCGGATAAGCATTTTGCCCAAAAAGTACGTTTTAGGCGAAACTTTATAGGCAACAACGGATGGAGTACCCAGTATCGCAAGCTCTAGTGTTACCGTTCCGGATGCGGTAAGAGCAGCATCACAGGCTTCCATCAGATCGTACCTGTTCTCGGAGATAACCCTTATATCAATATGCTGACCAAATTGACTGAGACCGTTGTCATCCAAAAGTGAGCGGGATATGGTAGAAGCTTTGGGCAACAAAAATGTACAGGGTAAATCGCTTTGTTGCTGAAATAACACGGCTGCCTTTAAAAAGTCAGGAAGCAGGTATTTAATTTCTTTACTACGGCTTCCTGGAATAATACCTATGAGCCTGTTATCAGCTGGGATTCCATTTTTTTGAATAAAATCGGCTTTAGACATGGTCGTATTAACCGTATCCAAGAGAGGATGACCAACAAAATCAACCTCATAGCCATGTTTTTTATAAAACTGTTGTTCAAAGGGGAGAATAGTAGCAACACGGCGGGAAAGGCTGGCAATCTTTTTCACACGACCGGATCTCCAGGCCCAAACCTGAGGACTTATATAATAAAAAACCGGAATATTTAATTTCTTTGCCTGCGCGGCCAGCAGCATATTAAAATCTGGAAAGTCGATAAGAATGAGCAAAGCAGGTTTCTTTTGCCGCATTTCCGCAATCAAAGTTCGGCGTGCTTTGACAATATCTTTGAGATGACTGAACACCTCGACAACTCCAACTACAGCAATCTTAGCCGCATCAAAAAGGATATCAACTCCGACTGCAGCTAGCTCTTTTCCTCCCATACCGCTGAGGGTAATATCAGGGCGCATTATGTGGAGAGCTTTGACCAGATTTGCACCATGCATGTCACCGGATGCTTCGCCGGCAACGATCATGATATGTTCTGGCGAAGAAGAGCTTGCACTGGTCATAGGAGGGGTGGCTTGATAAATTTAAAGGGAAAGGTTGCTCTCTTGAGCGAGCAAATGCTGGATCTGTTCACGGTTGACTGAAATTTGTTCAACCACCTGCAATGCAATATCGAGCGCTCTGCGTCCTTCTATCCCTGAAACCATTGGCTTGGTTCTTTGTCGGACATTTTTTACAAAATCAGTCAGTTCTAGTTCCAATGCATCCTGTTCACTGAATCCATATTTTTTGATGTCCGGTAAAGGAAAGGGAGCATTCTGTTCTTTTTTGAGCTGGATGGACATGACTTCTTTTTTACCGAAATCGACCGATAAATATCGCCCAGGCTGAAAAATACGCATACGGCGCATATTATCCATGGAGATACGGCTCACTGTCACATTAGCAGTGCAACCATTTTCAAAGATAAGACGCGCATTGGCAATATCTGTCAACTGTGTCATGACAGGCGAGCCAACTGTATGTATTGTTTTAAGCGGTGAATCTACGATAGAAAGAATAATATCAATATCATGGATCATCAGGTCTAGAACAACGTCTACATCTGTCCCCCTGTCCTTAAATACTGATATCCGATGAGCCTCAATAAACAACGGATGATTGAGCAGCGGCTGCATAGCAATAACAGCAGGATTAAATCTTTCTAAATGGCCGACCTGCAAAACTGCATCTTTCTCTCTGGCCAGCTCAATCAGTTCATCAGCTTGTTCAAGCGTTGTGGTGAAAGGTTTTTCCACCATTACATCCACAGATTGATTGAGACAGTCCTTGGTGACCTGATGATGGAGACTGGTGGGAACGACGACTGAAACGGCGTCGACTAGGGGCAGCAGTTGCTGGTAATCAGAAAATGGTTGGCAACTGCACTTTTCGCCGACTTTATGAGCTTGTTGGCTGTCAGTATCCGCAACACCTACAAGTTCGACGTTTTCCATAGCCGCATATTTCTGTGCATGAAAGCGACCCAGGTAACCAACACCTAATACACCTACTTTAATAGTTTTCACTGTTAAAATTTTCTATAAATGGAATTAATAAAAGGACGGCTGAAATAAAAATTAAATACCGAGGTAGGCCTTTTGCACATCTTTATTTACCATGAGTTTGTCAGCCTGATCGTGCATAATAATTTTGCCATTTTCAAGTACATACCCCCTGTCTGCTATTTTAAGGGCAAGGTTGGCATTTTGTTCAACCAGAAAAATGGTCGTGTTTTGCTCCTTATTTATTTTTTCTATAATTTCAAATATCTGTTTAATGATCAAAGGTGCAAGCCCCATGGAAGGTTCATCCAGCAGCAAGAGTTGAGGATGTGCCATTAATGCCCGAGACATGGCTAACATCTGTTGTTCTCCACCGGAAAGATTCCCTCCTGGCTGGTTGCGACGTTTTTTTAAGATAGGAAAAAGGTCGTACAGGTATTCACGGTCGTTTTCTATCCCTTTTTTATCCTTTCTTAAGAAGGCTCCCATATCAAGATTTTCAGCAACCGTCAGCTCAGAAAAAATATGTCGTCCTTCAGGGACCTGACATATACCAAGGGTCACAATCTTGTCTGCTGATAATTCATGAATGGGTTTGCCTTTAAAAAGAATTTCACCGTGCCGAGGAGGGGTGATACCGCTTATGGACATCAGGGTGGTGGACTTGCCAGCCCCATTTGCACCTATCAGCGTTATTATCTCACCTTCTTCAATCTTCAGATCAATCTCATGCAGAGCCTGGATATTCCCGTAAAAGGTATCAATTTGACGGAGTTCAAGCATTTTAAATATCCTCTCCAAGGTAGGCTTTGATAACTTCAGGATTTTTACCGATTTCTTCCGGGCTACCCTCTGCTATTTTCTTACCATAATCGACTACGAATATATGGTCTGATATGTTCATGACCAGTTTCATGTCATGTTCGATGAGTAAAATGGCGAGACCCTCATCTCGGATACTGGTTATTAATTCATCAAGTTCCTGGGTTTCTTGAGGGTTCATGCCTGCAGCAGGCTCATCGAGCAGCAGTATTATCGGTTCGGTGGCCAGGGCTCTTGCGATTTCAAGTCGACGCTGAGCACCGTAGGGAAGATTTTTGGCATATTCATCAGCCATTTTATCAAGTTTGATTTTTTTAAGAATTTCCAAACTCTGCTCTACGATCGCTTTTTCTTCCCTCTTTGTACGTGGATCTCTGAAGATAGCACCAAAAATCTTGGATTTGGTCCTGCAATGACGACCAATCATAACATTTTCGAGCACGGTCATGTTGGAAAACAGGCGAATATTTTGAAATGTTCTGGCCATGCCTTGTTCGGTTACTTTATTGGGTTTGAGCCCATTTAGTTTCTTTGCTTTTTTCCCTGGCGGGGTTAACAAGAGATCGCCTTTGGTTGGCTTGTAT
>JAUVLX010000285.1 GCA_030600525.1 Desulfobulbus sp.
TCCAATCAAAGGTTGGTGAAGGATCTAAAATACTTCTCCCGCGGGCCCTGCGTGCAAGCGAAATTTTACCTGAAACACTGGCCGATGCCGGAGCCGAGGTCAACGTAGTGCCGGTGTATCAAAACGTGCCACCACAGGGCAGAAAAGAAGAACTCCGCGACCAACTGATGGAAGGTGATATCGACCTGCTGACCTTTACCAGTTCCTCGACGGTAACCAACTTTCTGTCCATGGTCGATGCCAAGGACGATGAAGAGCTGCAGCAGCTGCTAGCTAAGGTGACGATTGCTGCCATCGGTCCGATTACAGCAGACACCGTTATAGAAAGCGGGCTGCAGGTAGATATTCAACCCGAACGTTATACCATTGCCGACATGGTAAACGCCATTGTTGACCACTATAAGAAGTTGTCCTGAAATAACTTGAACATCTCGCATCGCATCTTCAGGTCATCTTTGGCTGATCTTCAATCACAAAGTCCTCAACGTAACACAACTACGCCTGCGGCTTTGTTCAATTAGATCACCCAAAGCTAACCTAAATATGAGCGCGATATTGTCCAACTTATTTACGGACAGCTCCGTAGTGCAATTACTCACAGGCAGAGCTGCATTTTACTCTTTGACTTTCAAGACCTTGGCAGCAAAAGAAATGGACCAACCTTGTATGACAAGCGATGCTATCACCACAATAAAAACTTCGTTGAAAAACTCCACGGTCACAGGCCCTGGGCTGATGACCGGGATAATGGCAAAAAAAATTGGTACTGCACCAAGCAGACCAACCCAGCCAATAAAAAGTTGTTCCCTAAAGGGAAATTTCAGCGGAGCCAAACAGACCATCGCAGCCAGAGGGCGGGCAACGAACATTAAAACAGCCGCTATCATTAAAGCCTGTGGTGCATCCTTAAGTAGATCCTTAGGAGTTACCAGCAGCCCAAGCATTAAAAAAAGCCCGATCTGGCTCAGCCAGGCCATCCCTGCATGAAAATTGACTATATTGTGCAGCGGCTCTCTAATTCGGGCATTAATCACAATCCCACCAACAAAAACCGCGAGAAAGCCACTGCCCTCTAAAGAAGTCGTTACTCCAAACAAAAGAAGACAACCCGCCAAAACAAAAACAGAGTAAAGTCCAGACTGTAAAGGGACTCTGTTCGCCAACCAGGCAAGAATAAATCCGCCTGCAATCCCAAATAAAACACCAAGGCCTAATTGGGATATCAGGATATGTACAGTTGACCCGCCAAGGGTCTGTGTACCATTGTCCACCACACTGACTAATGCCAGGGTCAGAAAAATAGCTACCGGATCATTGAGGCCTGATTCCAGCAGAATGGTTTCCTTGCATCGACCAACGAGATTGATTGCCCGCTGCTGGAGGGACATAAAGGTAGCTGCAGCATCTGTTGAACCAATAACAGCACCAAAGAGTAAAGCAATGCTCAGCGGAATATGGAAAACAAAGGCTATTATGCCGCCAACAATCGCAGAGGTAAGACACACGCCTACCGTGGCTAATACAAGGGCTGGTACGCCGGCCTTTTTTATGTCCGAAACATCTGTCTCCAGGCCACCGGCAAAGAGAATGATGGCAAGGGCTATACTGCCTAAATCATAGGCTAACTGAAAATTATCAAAATCGATTCCACCGGGTCCATTTTCGCCGAGCAGCATACCAAGCCCAAGAAACAAAAGCAGCAGAGGGGCCCCGCTCCTGATGGTTATGGGAGTAAGCAGGATACCAAAAAAGAACACTGCTGCTCCAACAATAAGCCATGTTTCCATTATTCAACCTGAGTCTTCATTTTTGTAAAATCCCTTTTTTACGGACAAGCAAACTACTTGTCTCAACAAAGTTGAGAACATATCTCGGTTTATCATTGGCAACAAAAATTTCTGTTACAAGTGATCTTAATTTAAATTTAATATTTTTTTGACTTTTACCATCGCTCACCCATAAAATATTCCATAGTATTTGCAACGTATCTGCGAAAGAAATGGAACCGGAAGTAAAAAACCAGGAGGGGTAATGAATATTAAATCAATTGGATTCAGATTGTTATTTGGGGGATGCCTGGCAGTAACTTTACCACTTGTTATCGTCGGGATTGTCTCTGTTAAAAAAGCGTCAGACGGTTTAATGAATATGTCGCGTGAAAATGCCGCTTCACAGGCAGTTAAAGTAGCTTCAATAATTGAAGCCACCTTGGATGCCCAGACGAAAACCGCAGCTGCACATGCAACAGACATGAATGTCAGATTAGTTGGCGAGAAGGTTCTGGCCTCAGGGATTGAAGCGACTCAAGCAGAAATTACTGAGCTCCGTCAACAAATGAAAGAAAAATTTCAACTCCTTGACAAAAATTACCTTGGTATCTTTGTTACTGACAGTTCAGGAAATATGTATACCGGAGAACTTTTTAACGGAAATGAATACAAAGGCGTGAACTTAGCTGATACGGAATATTTCAAGCAGGCGAAAAATTCTGGAAAAGCTGTAGCTGGTAATGTCGTAAAATCCAAAGTAACGGGGGATCGCATCTATGTCGTAACGGCACCAATATACTCCAGAGATCATCAATTTCTTGGAATTTTCGGTCTTTCCTTGAAGGCAGCCCCTTTAACCTCACTCGTTTCAACAGTCAAAGTCGGCCAGACTGGCTATGCATTTATGGCTGATCAAAACGGTATGATTATCGCTCATCCTAAAAAGGAACTTGAAATGTCTTTAGATCTTAAGACATTGACAGATATGTCCGCGATAACGCAAGCGATGATAGCTGGTAATAAAGGCGCTCAAGACTATATATTCAAAGGAGTACCAAAAATAGCAGGATATGCACCGGTTCCATTGAAAGGGTGGAGTGTTGCTTTAACCCAGGATGAGGAAGAGTTTCTGACCACTGCGACTTCTATTCGTAACAGCATTATAGTTACAACAGTAATAGCCACAGCTTTAGTTATCGTTTTTCTTCTGCTAGTTTCAAGATCCATCGTTGGCCCTTTAAATCAGGCTGTTTTCGGATTGAAAGACATTGCTGAAGGAGAAGGTGATTTGACAATGCGGCTTGATGTGAAAACAAAAGACGAAGTTGGTGAACTTGCAAATTGGTTTAACGCTTTTGTTGAAAAACTTCATGGTGTTATAAGCGACGTAGGGAGCAATATTAGAACACTCAACGACTCTGCAGGGGATCTTTCCGGCTTATCCGAAACGATGACGGATGGCTCAGAAGATGCCTCCAGCCGCGCCACAACTGTCGCCGCGGCAGCGGAGCAGATGAGTGCTAACATGAATGCTGTTGCCGCGGCATCAGAACAAGCAGCTACAAATGTTAACATGGTTGCTTCGGCTGCCGAAGAAATGAGTGCAACGGTAAATGAAATTGCTGGCAATACAGCAAAAGCGAGACAAGTTACAGAGCAGGCTGTAGCGAAAACGACTTCAGCCTCTGAACGTATGAATGCGCTTGGTCATGCCGCAAATGAGATAAATAAAGTCACCGAGGCAATCACTGAAATATCGGAACAGACTAATTTACTTGCACTGAACGCTACGATTGAAGCTGCCCGAGCTGGAGAGGCTGGAAAAGGCTTTGCGGTTGTTGCAAATGAAATAAAAGAATTAGCCAAACAGACGTCCGGAGCGACCCTAGAAATCCGTCAAAAAATTGAGGCTATTCAAACTTCCACCAACCTCACGGTTGGAGAGATGAGTGAGATCGAGGTGGTAATTAATGATGTCAATGACATTGTCTCGACGATTGCCACGGCGGTAGAAGAACAGTCTGCTTCAACCGCTGAAATAGCTACGAATGTCTCTCAAGCAGCACAAGGGATCGCTGAAGTTAATGAAAATGTCTCACAGAGTTCGACAGTCTCTCAAGAAATTTCAGAAGAAATAAGCCAGGTAAGTCAAATTACTGCTCAAATAAGCGGTGATAGCAGCAAAGTGAATAGGCAATCTAATGAACTCCTCGCACTTTCAAAACAACTCGGCGAAATAGTCAATCAATTCAAGCTATAAGATTGCTTTACCTTCTAAATAGCTTTTGGAAACGAATAATGGCTGCAGGGTGCTCTATAGCTCTGCAGCCATAGGTGATTGCTATCAAATGCTATTAGAGAGGGTGATAGTATAAAGTTGCCCCTTTCGCCTCATTAAGGCACTACCTCAGATATTATTTCAGACAACCTTGAGTCGTTCCTTTCTTTTTGTCGTGTAAATGTAAGTATACATTCCTTTACACATTCCCTTCCCGCTGCCCCCATGTTCTCACCTATTAACAATAGATTGAAAACAATTATTATGGCACAGTGTGCATAATATCCTCAACAATATCTTTACAAATTGCACTCTAACGAATTTGAACAAGTAGCCATGACAGGTCACAAGTCCGAATATATTCTGCTAAACAGTATTGGTCATGAGTTCGAGGGTTTATTCAACAGCACAGCACTGAGTCCGCTAACCGCTGTTTATGATGACTTGGCAGCCAAATCATTCCAGCTCTCCGGTCAGTTTCACAAATTAATCTATAATCACAAACTGACATTGTCCTGCAAATGGCCCAGGCTAACATCGATGTAGCGCGGGCGACGGTGCAACAACAATATACCGAAAACCTGCAGCGGTTAACCAAGATGGTGAATGCCGAGTTCGGGACAGATAAAATCTCATGGTTAACCTGGGCCCCACATAAAAGAATCAGAGTAAAATTAACCAACCTGCTACGTAAAAATGAAGATAACGTGTGTCTCTTTTGCATCGAAAGAAACGATAATAAACCGTTAAAAACAGAAAACCCGCGACCATTGCTGGTTGCGGGTTTAAAGTCCAAGATGAAGAGTCTTGGAATATAAAATGGTGCCGAAGGCGAGAATCGAACTCGCACGACCGTGGGCCACTACCCCCTCAAGATAGCGTGTCTACCA
>JAUVLX010000162.1 GCA_030600525.1 Desulfobulbus sp.
TTAAAATACTCTTCCCTGTAATTCTGAACAACGCACGCTGCTTGGAATATTGACGATTCGATCCGCCAGCCATTCGGCGTTTTTCAGGCCGTCTGTTTGACAGTTTGCATACATTGGTAAAGAGTGCAACAGATTCCAGGCAGGTCGGGTCATTATCTTGGCATTGTTCGTTTCTTCCAGAAACGTATCCCGTGTCTTCCTGTCAGGCATAATAACGGTGTTGAGCCAATAATTCGATCGGGCGTTCTCCTGTTCATTAACAAAACCAATATTGCCTGATTTTTCAAAAAATTTTTTGTAAACAGCGGTCAATTGTCGTTTATTTGCAATAAAGAATTCCAGTTGTTCCATTTGGGCGCAGGCCAGGGCCGCATTGAGGTTCGGCATACGGTAGTTAAACCCCACCTCGTCATGCTCGTAAAGATAGGAATGCGGTTTTTTGGCCGTGGTGGTCAGGTGCTTGGCATGCGCAGCCAGCGCTTGGTCGTCTGTCACTATCACGCCGCCTCCGCCGCAGGAGATGGTTTTGTTGCCGTTGAAGCTGTAGATGCCGAAGCGGCCGAAGGTGCCGGTCTGCCTCCCATGCAGGGTGCTGCCCAGGGATTCGGCGGCATCTTCGATAAGGGTGATATTGCGCTTGCGGCAAATTTCGGCGATTTGATTGATGCGGCAGGGGTGTCCGAATGTGTGCATGGGAACGCAGGCCGCTATCCTGCGGCCGGTATTTTTGTTCCTGCTCATGCCTCCGGCCTGTTCGGTCCGGGTGTCTAAAAATTTTTTAAGGGCCTCCGGTGCAAGCCCCATGGTGTCGCGATCAACATCCACAAATATGGGGTGCGCCCGGCAGTAGGCGATGGCGTTGGCCGTAGCCACAAAGGTCAGCGGCTGGGTAATGACCTCATCACCGTCCGCAACCCCGGCAACCATCAGGGCCGCATGAAGGGCGGAGGTGCCGTTGACCGTGGCCACCGCATATCCGGCCCCGGTGTATTCACAGATCATTTCCTCAAATCGATTGACAAATTCGCCGACCGACGAGACAAAGGTCGAGTCAATGGCCGCGTTGACGTATTCCTTTTCCCTGCCCATGAACCTGGGCTCGTGCAGGTGGATAAAATTCTTGCCCGGAAAGAGGGAGCGAATAAAGGAGATCACCTCATCATACATTGTAAATGTGCGCCTTGTATTTTTTGAGGTTTTCCGAATTTGAGAACCAGTCAATGGTCTTTTCAAGGCCCTGGCGCAGATTATACTGCAAAGCAAAGCCTGCCAATTCCTTTATCTTGGTATTGTCACACCAAAGCCGGAAAACCTCTGATTTCGAGGGACGCAGCCGCTGCTGCTCGGTGATGATCTCAGCCTTGCTGCCCATAATATCCTTGATTTCGTCAACAACCTGCGCCATGGCGACCTCAAAGTTGGAGCCGATGTTCACGGTCTCGCCGATGCACTGATCAGACTCTGCAAGGGCGATAAAGCCTCGACAGGTATCGGTCACATAGTTGAGATCCCTGGTGGGGGTGAGATCGCCGAGCTTGAGTTCGGTGGCGCCTTCGGCGATCTGGATGATTATGGTCGGTATAATGGCCCTGGCCGACTGGCGGGGACCATAGGTGTTAAATGGCCTTGCAATGACAAGGGCAAGATCAAAGGAGTTGTGAAAACTCATGGCCATGGCATCGGCTGCTATTTTTGTGGCGCTGTATGGCGACTGCGGCTGTAAGGGATGTTTTTCGTCAATCGGAACATACTGCGCCGTTCCATAGACCTCGGAGGTGGAGGTATGGATGATTCGTTCACAGCCGTTTTCAAGGGCCGCCCGGCAAATGTTAAGAGTGCCTTTGATGTTGGTGTCGACATAGCTGTCAGGGGCCACGTAGGAATAGGGGATGGCAATAAGAGCGGCGAGATGAAAAATGACATCAACGCCCTTGGTTATATGTTTGCAATAGTGAGGGTCGCGAATGTCGCCGGTGAGGACCTCGATATCGTCGAGGCAATCGACATCCTCAAGCCATCCCCAGTCGTTAAAGGAGTTGTATTGGCTAAGGGCCTTGACCTGCGCCCCCTTTTCAACCAGCATTTCGGTCAGGTATGAGCCGATGAAGCCGTCGGCGCCGGTGACCAGAATGGTTTTATTTACGATATTCATGGGATGCGTCTGCGTCGTTGGGTTGGTGTTAACTATATTGTACGCTATCGGTCGCGGCCTCGAATTTTTGCAGTTTAGTTTTAAACTGGAGGTATGCTTCCTTGGCTGCCTCCAGTTGCCCGGCCGCCATATAGCAATCGCCGATCTTCTTGACTAGATTACTGTTTTCAGGTTGTATCGTGAAGCAGCGTTCATAGGCCAATATGGCATCTTCATTTTGCCCATTGGCCTGCAGGCTGTCGCCGATGATTTCCCAATAGCCGGCAAATTCACTATCTATGGCTATGGCCCCATTAAGTGCCTCAATGGCGCCATTGAAATCTCCAGTATTAAAAAGAGTATCAATGAGGTAACGGTTAAGGTCATAGTTTTCTGGATAAAATTCAAGTCCTTTTTGGAAATCTGCTACGGCTTCAGGATAACTTTCTTCTTTAACAAGGAGTCTTCCATGATTAAGATAAATTTCGCTGACAAGTTCGAGGTTGAGGTTCGAGGTTACATCTTTCTGTTCTACGAAAAAATCGTACCAGGAATTGATGCTTTGAGCCGCATCCTGATTATTGCCGATATCCAGGCTGGATTGACTTAGCTTTATATCCTTTTTGATGATTTTTTCCAGTTCGTATAGAAGATGACTGTGGTTCGGTGCAAATCTGAGCCCCTTTTTAACCATGTATGTAACGCTTGGCCGGCGATTCGCTTGTGTCTTGAAATATTCGGCAAAAGCCAGGAACTCATCTCCAAGTTTTTTGTGAAAGTTCTTTGCGTCTTGCGAAAGCTCAGAATCAATTGTTACAGCTTTTCTGAAACACTCTGCCGACTCTTCAAACTCTGAATGCAGGGCCTCTATACAGCCCATGGAAAAAAATATTTCACCGCATTGCGGCATTGTTTTTTGCAATTTTTCCAATATCGGCCGGGCCAGTGAATAATTTCCCTCCTCCATATACAGGCGGGCAAGCTTGAGGCGGTTTTGGTCCTTGTTTTCTCCTCTGTTTATTTTACTGAAAAAAGAATTTTCTTGCTGGTGAAAAGACAGAATCCTGTTTAGATTTTCGGCAAGCAGATTAAGAGTCTCTTTGCGCACCTTATTGATGTTGATAAGGCGTATCAGGTTTTGTTTCAGCCACTCGGAGTACTTTGCCGGGTCATTTTCCAAGGTAGCAATGGCTTGCCGATCCCGTTCACTTTTCTGGAGTCCGTCCATGGTAATTTCTTCAAGGACTCTCCATATTCCCGAGTTATCCAATTTTTTGTGGAGCAGGTCTATCTTTTTGATTTTTTGTTGAGTTTTGAGAGGGAGCATGTTGAAAGATTGTACATGCCTCCCATTCTTTGCAGATTTTTTAAGCTCGTGTTGTACGGATTTACAAAGTTTGTCTGCTTCGGCGATGCTTTTTTGAAGTTTTTTGGTTTTTTTAAGGGTGTTGCCGAATTCGTTAAGTAATCTGTGCGGATCAATTTCTTTGGCTGATTTTATCTGTTTTTGAATTCGTATTCCGGCGGCGGTTTCTTTTATGCAGTACGTATCCAGCGTCTCCTGGAGAGAAAGTGGTGTTGTCCCTTCAATATGAGCGCCTCCTTCCGTGGCATTGATGTATTTTTTATTCGATTGAGCAATAGCTGACTCAAAGAATTTTTTCATGCTCAAAAAAGAACGATTTGTCCGGAGAGTTGTTCCGTCAATCCCTTTTACAACTTGCCCTTCCGTGTTGTTGGGCTGCAATGTGTCCGTGGGCGCGCTGCCGTGCAGGACCGTACCTCTGGCATGGCTTGCGGTTTGGGGGTAAGCCAGATCCTGGCCAACGAAGATAATGGGATCGCAGCCGAGGATCTCCGTGGCAATGAGGTTGAGATGGGCAACGGTGCTTGCTCCTCCGGTGAACATTTTACCTCCGATTAAAGAGTTGAGCCATGCCTCCATGGGTTTTCCGGTAAATGTCCAGAAAATCTGTTGAGCAGGAAAATTTTGTGGGGTTTTAGGGTTTACCCATGATGAACAGATGAGAGACGCGTTTTTTACCTGTGGTATCACATCGGCAAATTTTTCATAGGTAAGATTGTTCGGGTCGATTGAGGTAATAAAATGCGGAAAGACCCCGTTGTCAAGAAGTGCGGGAAGAACCGTATCAACCGCCAGAATGACCGCTTTATCCCGGGCCTGTTTCAAGAGGTGAATGTTCTTGTCAAGTGAAGGGCCTCCTGCCACAAGGATGGCGGGAACGCCTGCAAATTCATTGCGCAACTGTTCGAGAAGAAGATGATGATGAATGGTGGTGATGTGTTTGAACCGATTGTTGAAAAACTCCCTGCCTAATATCCTGGTGGTTGTCCCTCCTACATTAAGGGAATTGAGATGGGCAAACACCTGTTCTTTCAGGGCCTGATATCCTGAGGGATTAAAGTCAAAGGATGGAAGATGATGAAAGACGTTGGATCCCTCGAGTTGCAGTGTGCGGAAGGCTGGAGACAAGACCTCGCTGACACTGATTTCATTGCCGATCCCCAGGATGAGCTTCCGGTTGCTGAGAAGTGTGGACAGATCAATGTGTTTCAGGGCCTGTAAGAAGATTCCCGGTTCAAGTTCAAAAACGGCAAGGTGTTGAAGCAAAGGTCTTTTCTCTAAAATGCCCAGTGGTGCATATCCAAGCCCCATGCCTAACATGGCGACAAACCCGGTATGATTTGTGGGAACATTTGCCAGGAAATCTTCTGCTTCACTTTCAGGGTCGGATTTTTTATGCAGGGAGACCTCTTTTCCTTCCTTGTTGGTTACGGTAAGGTTAAGACTGCCGTTTTGCGCCGGATAGAGAATGCCGACTGCTTCCGGGGCTGTGTCCGTTATTATCTGCCAGATACGCGGGTGGTAGTTTTTTAAAAGCGCCATATTGGCATCGTAAAAACCAGGGGGTGTCATCATAGCTGAAATTTTGTCCTTATTGATATTTGATTGCATGGAATTTCGTGGCTTGTATTCAGGAACATAACGCCCTATGGGCGAGCTTTTAGGCTGTAATTATATTGTTTTTTCGTAGGGGCGATCCTTGTGATCGCCCTTACATTGGGCTGACAATCTCTAACCAATGGACAGAAATTTTGTTTTTCCGATACATCAAGGTTTGTGCCGACTGAATTTTATTACAGTTTCCGCATCCCTTACGTAAATAAACATCGGACGGTTTGTGGGCCTGCTTAAAAAAAAATTAACGTGTTATCCGTTTGCTTGAGTCTTTGCAGTTCTTTATCATTGTAATCTATTGGCCTTTTATCAAAAAATCACATAAAAAACATATTTTTTTTAAGAGGATGGTTGAGTTAGCCGATACGTTTTATGGATCACAAAATATGTTTGCTGCATTAGCTAAAAACAAAAGGGGGTGATGATGAAAAGGATAAAAAGATAACGTATTTTAAGAATAAAGGCGGCCGGGATGGGCCTTGCCGCAACAGTACATCACATCACATCGAAAAAAGGAATTTTCGGTATTTTATTCTCAAGGAGGAATAAATCATGTCATTAAGAATTAATACAAATATTGCGGCGTTAAGCGCCCATAAAAACATGATCAGAAACGACAACAGCCTTTCAGCTTCGCTGGAAAAGTTGTCGTCCGGTTTACGCATCAACAAGGCGGCAGATGACGCTTCCGGTATGGCCATTGCCGATTCACTGCGTTCCCAGGGCCTGGGCCTTGGCCAGGCAATCAGGAATGCCAATGATGGTATTTCCATGGTGCAGACCGCGGATGGCGCTCTTGATGAGTCCATCAAAATTGTCAACTCCATTAAAACCAAGGCCATTCAGGCGGCCCAGGATGGTCAGACCACTGAGTCCAGGAAGGCAATTCAAGCGGATGTGAATAAGCTCCTCGAAGAGCTTGATATGATTGCCAAGACCACTTCTTTTAACAACCAGAAGCTTCTCTCTGGAAATTTTATTAACAAAAAATTCCAGGTTGGCTCCTACTCGGGAGAAACGGTTAGTATATCCATCGGTTCAGCCGAGTCGACAAAAATCGGCCATATTTCAACTTCAACCCTGACTTTTGCAGATGCCGGCACAGCTGCACTGTCCGTTTATAGTAATCTGCAAAATCAGACCTATACTCTTAATACTGTAGAAGTGGCTTATGATAACACCATGGAAAACAGCCTGGGCGCTGTTGCTGATGCCATTAATAAGTTAAGCGATCTCCTTGGTATTACGGCTGATGCAAACGTGAGTTCAAAAACCACCGGCAATATAGTTGCCGGCACAACGGATTCTACTTTTGCCATTAATGGTGTAACCATTGGTGAGTTGACAGTGCAGCAGAATGATGCCGATGGCGCCCTTGTGGCATCCATCAACCAGAAGACGGATCAGCATGGTGTTTATGCCTCTGTGGATCAGGAAGGAAAGTTAACCCTGACCTCCATTGATAATCGGGCTATTGAAGTAACCCAGGAAACAGACACCAGCGCAATATTGGGTGGTACTACGTCCATGTCGACTTTGGGTGAGATTGTTCTTACCCAGCATGGTACCAGTGAAATCGTTGTGAATAACAGGTCCGGCGGTATGGCCGTGGCCCTTGCTGATAATTCGCTGGAAACAACCGGGGTGATTGCTACGACAATTGAATCTAGTCTTGCTTCCGGTTCAACAATTATAGCTGGTTCAACCATTGCCGGTGGCAGTACCCTGGCCGTTGCAGCTAATGTGGCGACATCAGGGGATGTTTATACGACTGGTAGCAGTGCTATGGGTGGTGGTACTCAGTTGAGTTCTGGATCCATTGTTAACTCAGGGACAACTCTTTCTGGCGACCTTGTCGGAGTTGGTGCTGTGGCTGGAACAGGGACCCTTGGCAGTGCAAGTACACTTATAGCCCTTTCAACTATCGGGGCTGGGACAACTCTTCATACTACCGCGAATGTAGCCGTGAATGCCAATACTGCGGCTACAGTTGGTGTTTCAACATTGGCTCAACTTTCCTTTATAGAAGCCACTGGTTCAACTCTGGCAGTAGGGAGTACTTTTTTAAACGCCGATCTTACGTCGGGTGGTCTGGCTACCGGAGCAGGTGTTGCTTCGGGTCTTTATTTTAGGATTTCAACGGCTGCGACTGTGACTAATGATACAACTTTGACTAATGGCAGTGCAACATTAGCTGCAGGTTCTGTGCTTGCGGCAACCTCTACACTGGCAACAGGCTCCACCGTGGGAGCCGATATTGTCTCAACAAATGCTATTACTACTACTGCTGATATGACCCTGACAGCCGGTTTTAATGCCATAACTCTTAGTACTTTCGCATCTGGTACTAACCTTACGGGTGCTGCCTTGACTGCAAATGCAAATTCTACTCAGGATGGTGATTTTACCTTAACGGCTGGTTCCACTGTTTTTGATGGATCAACTTTGGCAGATGGGACCACACTTTCGAATGATTGGATGAATGTCGGTGCAATTGCTGTCAGCGGCGGAAGTATGACGCTTGCTGCGGGGTCTTCCCTTGTTACAGGAGCCATCTTTGCGGAAGGGTCTTCCCTCGGCGGAACAGTGACGACTGTCAATGCTGAACTTGTTGACGCCAATACGGATATGCTTGTTGCTGGAGGTTCGACTCTGGCTACCGGTACCCTTATCACGGCCGGCACC
>JAUVLX010000299.1 GCA_030600525.1 Desulfobulbus sp.
AAGTTGTTCGAGCATATATCCGTGATCAGGAAAAAGAAGATAAACGTATAGAACAGTTGTCATTATTTAAATAGGCGACCACCGAATGGTGGTCAGAGAATCTTTTTAATATACCGCTTTGAGCGGTTCACAATTATAAAACCACCGGTTTTACCGGTGGATACTTACTTAAATTGCCACTTGTACAGATTCTTCGTTTCAGATGGATGCTTTCAATATAATAGCAGAAAAATATTTTATCCCTTCTCGACGTATATACACGTCATACTCAAATTTTTAAAAAATCAGACAGAGATACATATTGTTCCAGACGGACACCGGGTACATTCCCTCAACTCATTAATCATTTATGCAAATGGAAAAAGGTATGCGCAAACTGTTTTATCTCAAGTTATTTGTTGTCATGGTCGTTTTGTCTTTCGTTGCTGTTTCCCATAGCTTAGCTGAAGACAAGCCAACTTCCCTTGATGATCAACAACTCGTAGTGACCACCGACATTGGCGTAAACAGGCAAAGTGAAAATGCAGGCCTGTTGCATCAAAAGAGTGATTTTTTGACTGGTTGGCTACGTATGCTTGATTCTCACTCCCAGAGTGAAGGCGAGACTGGCAAACCTGTCACCGTTATGTCGTTCGTATCACGGGTGCCTGGAGATATCACAAAAGTTCTTAAAGAATCTGGAGGCGAAAAAGGCTTATGGGGACTGGCACTTATGTGCCTGCTGTCATTGATTTCTATTTCTGTTGGATATCTTGCCATGTTTTGGGCAAGGAGATCGTTTCAAAAGTATATTACTCGCCTGCAGGCAGTGAAAATTCCTAATGATCAGTTGTGGTCAAAAGTTACTGTATCCTTACTACATCTGATACCAAGATTTGCGAAACTGTTTATAATTGGGATTGTATCTACAGTCTTCTTTGTGCTGACAGTGAGTTGGATTTCAGTCCACAATAAAATGCTTTTCCAGCTGTTGCTGGGCACGTTATTGATCACAAAATTCATCGTCCTTTGCACCCGTGCTGCATTTTCTAGAGATGACGCAGGTAACTGCTTGATATCTCTTCATACTCAGCTAGTCAAACCTTTCTCAAAAATTGTGGGATCAACTGTATCGATTGTCTTTCTCAGCTTGTTGGTTATCCGTTATTTCAGGGAACTAGGTGTTCAAGAACAAACCATATCATGGCTTTTTATTGTGTTTGGAACGTTAATGATGTGCTCGATTGGTTATCAATTATTTTGCATGCAAAAACAGGTTTCATTGGTGCTCAAAGAGGATGCTGAACAAGAAACATTAAAAATGCAACTGGCAGATTACTGGCTCCTCCCTTCCCTGTTTTATCTGGTGGCATGCTGGGGCATTTGGGTAGGGCAGGAGTTCACAGGCACGGCATTGCATGATGGCGCTCTCATCGGTAGCGTATTGATCTTGCCTATATATCTGGGAGCCAGCAGTATTGGGAAGGTGGTGATTCACTCCGTTGTAGATTCACTGAACCTTTTTACTGTCACTGAACCCGCAATTTGGGAGCAGCAGCCACAGGTAGACTCTGAGCAGGGAGGCCAACAAAAATCTTCGGCGGATAAAAACGCAGAAGTTGCCCACAAAGCATACTCCTTTTTTAGAGTATTTGTTCTTTGTATGCTTATTGCTTGGTTATTCAATCTTTGGGGTTACCCCGTGCCTTTTGCTCAGCATGCGATAAGGGCTATATTCGAATCTATAGTCGTACTCGCTCTTGCTTTGGTTTTTTGGCAGTATGCCTCGTCCTATATCGAGAAAAAAATAAAGGATGCAACACCAGAAAAAGACGGAAGTGATGAAGATTCTGATGACGAATTCGGTGGTGCCGCTCCAACTGGTCGAAGTCATACCCTTTTGCCCATGCTGCGCAAGGTGATCGCCAGCGTATTGATTATGATGGTTGTCTTGGTTGTTATTTCATCGTTTGGGGTAAATATCGGGCCATTGCTTGCCGGTGCTGGTGTGCTTGGGCTTGCCGTCGGATTTGGTGCTCAAAAACTCGTTTCCGATGTCCTTTCAGGTTTCTTTTTTCTTTTAGATGATGCCTTTCGAGTTGGAGAATATATCCAGGCAGGTTCCATCAAAGGATCGGTGGAAGCAATATCACTCAGGAATGTTTTGTTGCGGCACCACCTTGGAATGCTCCAGGTCGTACCTCATAGTGATCTGGGAGCTATAACCAATTTTATGCGTGGCGGTATAGTTGTCAAGTTTCCCTTGGAGTTCCCCTATGATACCGATGTTGACAAGGTTCGTAAAATTATCAAAAAAGTCGGTCAGGCCATGCTCGTCGAACCGGACTTTTGCGATGATTTTATCCTGCCTATAAAATCTCAGGGGGTCAATGAAATAGCCAATTCTGTTATGGTTATTAAAGTCAAATTTACGGCCAAGCCGGGCAAACAGTTTCTTATTAGAAGAGAAGCGTATCGGCGTATTACTGAGGCATTAAATGCAAAGGGGATTTATTACGCTCACCGCAAAGTTATTGTGGATTTTCCAGAGGAAACAAACCATGTTGACCTGTCATCAGAAGAGGCAAAAAAGATTGCACAGGCTGGTGCTGCTATCTCACTGGAGTTGGATAGAGAGCAAGAACAACAACTAGCTGAAAGTGAAGGGAAATAATGAACAGAAATGGGGGCGCTTATACATTTTAATTCTGGTTCAATCGTGTAACTTTGTAAAGGTAAGATGAAGGCGGTGGGCTGTACTTGCTGCCCACCTCAATATTTCCTCTCATTTGTAGGTTGCAGCCCTTCAAGTGCATTGGTCAATAGAAAGTGTGTTTTTTCAAGTTACGTCCGATTTTTATTTCCGGCATGTTGATTTAAAAAAGTATCAAGGCGGTTGGCAAAAGTTTGCCGGTCCCTTTTGGTGAGTGCCGCCGGGCCACCAGTTTCTATACCATTTGAGCGAAGAGTATCCATGAAATCACGCGTGCTGAGACGATCTCTGATGTTCTCCGCTGTATACAGTTCTCCACGGGGGTTAAGTGCATAGCCCCCTTTTTCCACCACATTTGCTGCTAATGGTATGTCGGCAGTGATGACCAGATCACCGGAGCTCATTTTTCTTACTATCTCATTATCTGCGACATCTAACCCAGAGGGGACGCGCAGAAAGTGTATGTACTGTGATGGAGGTGTTCGTAGAAATTGATTGGCAACAAGAGTCAGCATCGTTCCTGTTCGTTCTGCAGCTTTATATAAAATGTCTTTGACCACTACAGGGCAAGCATCTGCATCTACCCATATTTTCATGTCGGGGCTCACAATTATATTGAAAAAAGAACGGTAGCAGCGTAGGTGGAAGGGCGCCTACCTGGTCCTGGAAATCCTCCCTAAGGAAGAAATCCAGGCAGGGATTACTTGTTACTTAAGTTGCGGTACAGAGTCAACCATGATGTTGTCATTAATGGCGGCATACTCGGTCATATCAAGTCGTACAGATAACCTCTCTTAACTCGAAGGACGAAAACTGGACACCCCGTAATAGGTTGCAACGATTGCAGCCAAAAATCCTTCTATCCATTGAAGAAGTCCCTTAATACTACTTAAGTTAGCCAAAATACCAGTGCATGTTTTGTCAGCCACACAGGGAATTATGCCATCGTATACTGAGCCGAGCAACAAAAAGGCCAACGATGCAAGTATAGCTGTCAGTGACCAGTAGGCCATTCTTCGCCGGTTTTTAAATCGTGTTACGGAGTAATTGAGTAACCACTCTTTTTCGTCGGCATTCAAATCTTTATCTGCCAAGATTTCCTTGAGGACTATTATTGGATCTTTAGAAGTCTCGGGAGGCGTAAATCCGGATAGTGGCGGAAACTTTTGTTGCTTCCCATTAGCGGCGCCATCTTTCTTGTTGTTACCGTTTTTTTTAGATCCGTTGCCTTCAGGCTGCTCTATAGGATTATTTGTTGTTTCTTCTGTCATCTCTATACCCTCCGGTTCTTGTTAGTTCCATGAATCACAGGCTATCCTAACCTGTATAGCAAGCTGTATAGATTAGGATGATGAGAGTGTTTTCATATCTCCTTTGTAAATTGTTGTTCAATGAGGGCACGGCTGTAACAAACAATGCCCTCCACATAATCAAAATCAAAAAGCCCTCCCACGTAAAAGGTCCGATTGTCTCCCTGGATCTTTTCCCATCTGTCGTAATAGCCCGCACTGAACTCATCTACAGAGACGTGCTTGAAATAGAGCCACGCATCGTAAGAGTGCCAATCGTCATCTGTTTTTATTTCTCCGCCAAATGCTTTTACGTAGCGCTCAACATGCTCGCGCAGCCTGCGTTCGTCTTCTTCAGTCGGGGTGGAAGAGGGCAATCGTGCGTAAAAAGCCATCAGCTCGTTGTCCAGATGTGGTTGAGATATGATCATGGGCTCCCCCAGGGGAGGAAGAGGCAGGTGAAAGGCAACCCGCTCTTGTAAAACCATGTCGGCAATCTCAAAGGATGCGACGGCGTAAGGGATGAATTGGGTCCTCGACTGCAACCAGGCTTCCTCTTCGGTG
>JAUVLX010000054.1 GCA_030600525.1 Desulfobulbus sp.
TCAAGCTTTTAAGATGTGCCGAAAATTCTTATTGAGAGGGTACACCCAAACATCTTTAATCGGAACACTAATTTTCCCAGTTGGCCCGAGTTTTCCTCTTCCTTGAGTTTGGCCCAATAATTTCCAATTAGCAGCTCTGTAGCAGGTGCCGGCAAATCTTTCTTTCTCGACGAATGTTTCCAGCAATAATGGTCGAATTGTATATCTTCCTTCCCAATCATCAGGAAGCTGTCGGGCTGTTAAGGAAAGAATTTTGGAGGCCAAATTTTTTGATTTGATCCACGGTAAAATCAAGAATCTTGCATTATTCACGATTAAATTTAGATTTTTTTTGCGCTGATCATGGTTCCAACCAATAAAGTTGTCTCTCGGTGCAGTCTGCCATGCAGCCGCACCGAAACCTGTCAGAGCGACAAGCTGTTCACCTGCATAAATAAAATAGCGCAACTGAGCACCGGGCAAAGGCGTATAGCCGAGATAGTGATACCTCTCGATATACTCGTTCCACAGAGCAGAGCTTTTTTTGGTGACTACCTTGAAATGGAGTTCCGGCAAGAGCTCAACGGAGCATAAAACAGAATCCTGCAGGTCTGTAGCTGCAGTAGGTTCTACTTTTCTTATAGGATGCTTTATGCGGGTTGGTGGAGGCAGGCAGATTAATCCATCTTCATGCATACGCAGCATAGCAACACGACATGACATATCTTTGAGTTTTCCATCAGGTTTCAACCAATGAAACATCTCGCACACTTCACGGGAAAGCCGTGATCGATTGAACCCAGGATTATGTTTTGTGAGGGATCGAATCTGGTCAAGTTCAGTGGAAGAAAAATTCCTTCCGCAATATCTAATCATGAGGTGTTATAGGGCTTGGCGAGTTGCTGCCGACGCTCTTTATCCATCTTCCAGGGAAGAAAAGGAGATAAGTCTTCAGGTGGTTTACCGTTATTTTCTGCACAGGCTGTCAGGTATAGCCGTAACCAGTGATGGCAGTTGAGACCGCATAAAACAAGGGTCTGAAAAATTGAAAACATCATCGCTGCCAGTTCAGAACTCCAAAGGCTGCCTGAACCATAAAAATTCTTTCGTCCAGTGACTGGATTGCGGATAGATTGCTCTCCATTATTATTGTCCATTGGGACTTCTGGGTGTTCCACAAAAACAGTCAGTCCGTGCCAATGTTTTTTCAGGCTGGTTAAAACTTTAAATTTGACATCTGTGATCATGGTTGAATCAGGAGCGTCAGGGTTATACTCATTTACAGAGGCATCCCGTTCCTCGGCCATGATGTCTGTTTTTGCAACGAGCTTCTCGTGTTCTTTTTTGAATGCTGTAGATTGCCCCTGCACAGGATTTTTTTGGTCGAACTCTTTAGTGCGTTTATTGTTGATATGGTAGAGTTCGCCGATCTTTTCCACCCAATCCAATGCCCATTCTGTAAGTTCAGGGTATTTTCTGGCTGCCTCGAGAAAGTCACGACGTACGTGTGCCCAGCAAAAAGCCAGAGTAATAAAGGTGAGCTGCCTGGCCAATGATTTATAGGCACTGTATCGATCACAGATGACAATGATTTTTTGTTGTTCTGTGTCATTAAAATGCTCAACAACTACGTTTGCCCCTCGGCCCGGTGCAATTTTAAAAAATACAACTGTTGCTGAGCGACTTACCCATAGCCACCAGCGATTACCAATTTTTCCATCAACACTTTCAAACACTTTCCAGCTGCTTTCATCATTGTGAAATCTATCCTCTGTCATTTGCTGGTCATGAAGTGCATCATAAACAGGCTTGAACAGTTCTTTCAGCCTTTGAAGTCCGCCGGCAATAGTTCCTGCAGAGATAGGTAACCCCATTTCGGCAAATTGCCCCAGAAGACGATTGGTTGGCTGACAATAACGAAATTTACTCAATAAAACATTTTCCCAAATTGATATTCCGTAAGGACTTTTGGGGAGTACCTTGGGCGGCATGGGTGCTGTGACGGTACCGGGTACGCCTTTGCATGTGCAATCTTGCTTCATACAGCTGCGCTGGATTACACGCGTATGAGCCTTGACCTCAACTTCAATAATTTCAGATTCTTTATACTCGTCGAAAATATATGCTGTCCCGCATTTTGAACATGTGGGGCCTTCAGGGCAATTAACGGGCTCCTCAATACGAGGAAGGTTTGGTCGTTTGGTGCGGCCGTGTCCTTCTGTACCTGTCTGTTGACCTCGGTTACGTTTTTCTCCAGATCCCTTCTTCTTGGGATCGCCATCTTTTTTACCGGCGTTTTTCTTCTCACTCTTTTTACCAAAAATTCGATTTTTTAAATCACGAATCTCCCCTTTCTGATGCGCAATCTTTCTATTCAACTTCTCAATTTTTGAAAGGGCTTTTTTATGCATGCCCCGCCAGTAACCGACTTCACACTTGAGCGTTAGATATTCTTTTTCTGAAATAACAATTTGCGGAGAGAGCGCACCAAGCTGTCCAAAGGGATGGACACGGTCAGATACCTCAAGCAGAGAAGAAAGTGTTTGTTTTTGACATGCAACATTCATGTTTGTTATTGTAACAAACAAAATGATTTGTGTCCCGTATATTCTTCAGGTAAAAACCAACCCGAATATTTACCTAGTATCAAAGCAAATTCAAGTTTCTTTGCTCCTCTTACATCAACAAAGGTATTTTAATAGACTGTAATCATTCCCTTACATTGACGAAACAGGCTAGAAAATGGAAAAAATATCCGTAGAAAAAACTATACCTCAAAAAGGTTATGAATTTGCCCAGACAATCCTCAATTCAATTTCAGCCCACGTAGCCATTTTGGATGAAAATGGCTGTATCCTAGATACTAATCGCGCCTGGAACCGATTTGCCCAGCAAAATAAGATACAAATGCGGCCGGACACACTGGCTGTGAACTATCTGGAAATATGTGACCGAGCCGGTGATGATGCTGGCGGAAAACCTTCTCTGGTGGCAAAAGGTATCAGAGACGTGATTTCGGGGCGAAGTGAAGAGTACGTTATGGAATACCCTTGCCATTCTCAGGATGAACAACGGTGGTTTTATATGCGAGTTACCCGTGCTGCTGGACCAGGTCCGCTGCGCATTGTTATAAGTCACGAGAACATCACCGAGCTGAAAACAACCCAAGAACGGTTGCGTCAGGGCGAGGAGGACTTACAGCAGGAAAAACAGTACCTAGAGGAGGCCAACACTGCCCTTAAAGTATTGATGCGCCAAGGCGAGGCAGACCGCAAAGAAATGGAGGCAAATGTGATCGACAACATCCGTCACCTTGTCGCCCCGGTAATACAACAACTCATCAGTCAAAATTTACCAGAACGGTCGAAAAAACTTATTGCCACCCTGGAAATGCGCATGGCGGAAGTAAGCAAACCTTTCCTTCAGCGAATGGTTGGGGTGGGATCTATGCTTACCCCACAGGAAATTGAAATAGCAACCCTAATCCGCGAAGGTCTCAGTAGTAAAGAAATCGCTAATCAACTTCATCTGAGTATCACCACTGTCAATTTTCATCGCCGAAATCTACGTAAAAAACTCAACTTACGTAACACTCGGACCAACCTGCGATCCCACCTTATCGACCTGTTAAAATGACGGGTTACCACCGTCATTTTACCGTTATTTAACCAACATTGACTCCCACTCGAACTTGCTTTATTTTCCTTATTTAAGAGGCCTAAATTCATACACATAATTTCAGACAAGGAGTTAAAAATGCTGTTTTCCATCGCCCCCAATATTGAGATAGACACCCTGCAAGCCATTACCGATTTGGAAAAAGAAATGGGAAAGACTTTTGTGGCTTTCAGCAGTTATGAACTGAAACCATCTGCACTGAGCGCAGAAGAGGTGGGAAAAATTGAAGAGATTGAAAAGAAATTAGGCGTCTCATTGGTTGCGCTAGACAACTGATAACGCTGTACTAGCAAAGGGGGGCAACGTCGTTGCCCCCTGTGCATAAACAACCCATTTATTAAAGACGCAGGAAGAGCATGGAAGCATGCATACTCTCAGCGTTTTAATGCTTGTTTATAAGAGGTTAGAAGTTGTCAGACACACCTTCCCACCCGCAGGATTAGTAAAGACCAGCTTTTTCTTTCTCTCTCCAGCCCTTCCTCGGCCTTATGCGTGATCCCTGCCCGCCAGTTCGCACGTTTACACTCCGGCTTTATTGCCCCTCTATCTCACATGACCACATCCGGTCGAGCAGTCACACCCCTTTAAACACGGCACTATTCTCTTTTATAAATTTCTCGTGGTCGTCATCGATGACCCAAAAAAACATACAGTTTTTCAACCGTATCATTAAAGAAGCACATCGCCACTACGAGGAACTTGCTGAAATAAAGCAGTGACAGATTAATAAAATCTATTACAAAAATATTTTTAAAGGAAAAAAAGATCCTTAAACTTTCTTGACACTTGTAGGGTGATAGGAGTAAGAAAAACTACATTTTTTAGGTTCCAGTAAGGATTAAATGGGAATCCCGTGTAAATCGGGAACGAGCCCGTCGCTGTAACCGGGGACGAACATTGCAGAATGCCACTGATCATGAAAGATCGGGAAGGCGCAATTAGTAGAATTATCCGGAAGTCAGAAGACCTGCCTGAAAACATTATCAACGTTCCCGTGGACAGGGGCGGCTGAGATACGTGGAGAGATAAGGGCATCCCCGAATCAATAATATTGATTCGGGGATTTTTTTTGTTTTTCTACCATGTAACTCAAGAAATATGCTGAAAGAGGCGGGAATGGAGACCAAAGCTAATCGATTCGGCTGTAACATCTCTCTTTTGACATCACGAAATATTTAGAGTGGGTCAAAAATAAACCCTGTTAAAGATCTTAACTCCCTTATTGACGTAAGCCTATATTTTTGCTTGCTCATTCTATGAGGGAAAATGATTCTTTTCTAAAATGAAAAGAATTTACATTAAATCCTTAAAATATGGAGAATAAAATGAAGAAAGTGCTCGCTACAGGCGTTGCTTTGCTGATGGCAGGAAGCATTGCTACTGCTGCTGAAATGGATGACAATTCCGGTGTAAAAATCACTGGTAATGCCCGTGCCCGTGTTATCTATAAAGATAAAGAAGATTTCGGTAACAGCGACGACGATGCCAACATAACCATGGATTCCCGTGTACGTTTTGAAGTCCGTGGAACCTCAGCTGGTGGATCATACGTACACGGTCGTATCCGTCTGGCGGAAGAAAAATTCAATGACGCAACAGACATTTCTGCTGACGACAACATCTATGTTGACAAAGCATATATCGGCATTCCCTTCAACGATGCATTCACCCTCGAAGCAGGGAAGTACCGCTCCACTTACGGTAACGGGTTTGTATACGACGATATGGGCCTTGCTGGTTTTAAAGGTATTTATGCTGCAAACGGCATCGAAGTTTTCCCTTTTTTCGAGGTACAATCTGAAGGTCAGGTATCTGATATAGCTCAGGACGTTTCTGAAGATAACGATGCATACCGCATGGGTGCTGCGATAACTGTTTCCAGTGTTGAGAACTGGACCTTTGGCGCTATCGCGGCTTTCGATACCGATGATCGTGTTAATAGCTATGTAAATGCTGACGGTGCAACAGTTGAAACCGGCGACGGCAATAGCGATGGTTTCTGGGGTTCTGTATTTTTTAATGGCACCATGGCTGGTTTCGGCATCGAAGGTGAATTTGCGTTTGCGGAAAACGGCGTAGTCCTTGACGAAGTTCAGGGTTCTGGCGATGATGACGCATGGGGTGGGTATATCCGTGGTAGCTACACGATGGATGCTCTGACTCTGGCCTTGGATCTTGGTTTTACCAAAGACGGTTTCGTAGCTGATGATGATCAGGGATTTGTTATGATCGGTGCCGGCGAACCAATTACTAAAATCTTGTTTGGAGAAGGTGGATTTGACAACTACTGGGCTGGCCTCAGAGCAGGTTATGCCGTAACTGAAGCCCTTACCCTTACAGGAAACCTGGTATACCTTGATGCAGATGGTAACGATGGTACCGCCAGTGATGAAAGTCGTCTGTACGACTTATTCGAAGTTTCCGGTGTCCTTGAATACACCGTATCTAAAGGGTGTACCTTTTCCTGGTACGCAGGCTATCTTGCACCCAGCTTTGACGGTCGTTTAAACGCTGCTGGTGTGGAAGAGGACGGCTATTTCGGTACATATGCAATGTTGGAAGTGAAATTCTAATATTAATCTAACAAACAAAGATTTTCATTATATTGAATTAAAAATCGAGCCTATTATTGGCTCGATTTTCAATCAATTGTTCAACCTTATTTTTGTGCATCATCAGAGAATTCGTTCAAACTTGAGGCATCCTAAATCCATACTGGCAAGGAAGCCTAACCCACCTTGAAATAATCGACGTCCAGCGCAAAGTATCACAAATCCCACACGGGCAACCTGCATACAAAAATTGAAGAGATAAGGCTCAGAAATTTTGCCCCAATTAACCCGCTGGCCCACCTCTCTAACCATTATTCACTTCATCGCCTAAGGCTTTTCCTGTTTTGAATTTAACAACTGTCTTGGCCGGGATCGTCATAGTTTTCCCTGTTTGAGGGTTTTTTCCAATTCTTTCCTGCCGCTCGGAAGTAGAAAATGTTCCAAAACCAATAAGGGTGATTTTGTCCTTTTTAACCAGGGTTTCTGTAATCCCTTGAAGGGTTGCATCAAGTGCAGCGGCTGCTTGTGTTTTGTTGATATTTGCTCTTTCTGCGATGTAGCTTATAAGCTCTTTTTTATTCACTTATTTCTCCTTGTATTTTTCTTCTGACATAAAAACCAGATTCATTATTACTGAGGATTTAGTTCATACGAAAAACGATTATTTTATAGTGAAAATATCTTTTCGTAAGGGTCACATCCATTAGCTGCAATTTTTTGCGCGAACTGTTCAGTCCCTGAAAACACTTTTAATTCGGATATATATTTCATCTGTTCATCGATACTTAACATGGCCATTGCGATGGAAACTTTTGTCCTGGAAAAACCGAACTGAGAGTTAGCCCGGTTTCCTTTTGGGAAAAAAGTTGCTACATCAACTCCTGCATCTCTACAGGCAGCCTGCAAATCAAACCCTAAAACAACTCCCTTGGAGCTATTTTGAGCTTGATTAATACGTATCACGGTAGCAAAGGTGACAACATTCGAGGTAAAATATGTACTTAATTTTTCCGGCGCAATTTTCATAGCAAGCATTTGTTTCTCGCCAGCTGATGACGCATAGATAAGGCGTAGGATATCCATGCCACATGTTGGTGGTGCAAAAAGAAACATGTAATAATCACTGCCAGCTAACGGCAAATATTTTTGCAAATAATTATGGATAAGAAACCCTGCATTGTTCCCGGGACAGCCTGCACCGTGCATTTCGGCCCCTTTCAGCACAAGCCAAGGAGCTTTTAACAACCAGAGTGAACCGATACTCCCTATTGTATAGAGCTTATCGGGCCCGATGATTCCATCTGCGATTGCGTCCCAATTTTCATAATTCAATAGCGTACCGGGCGAAGCATCAAAAAACTGACTTTGGAAACTCCCTGTCTTCCACTGTAGAAAAGCAGTCTTGCCTGAACCATTTCGAATGGAAAACCAGACCGGGATACCAGAGGATGTTAAAGCGCCGAGTAATGAACCTTTGCCCCTGGTGCATCCGGTTAATTCAGACAACATATCAAGCAATAGAGTTGCTGGGCCACCTTCCAGCTGGGCATACTCTGCATTGGTTATGACCAACATGCCGGGATCATTTTTTTCGACCCCTAACTCTGTCATAATCTGTGTAATTGTTTTTTTTGCTGCAATCAGTTCGTTCATGGTTTTCCCACGTCTTAAAAGTTTACAGAATACAGCCCTGCACCGCAATTGAAATGCAGGATACATTCATCTAAAAAACGAAAAATGCGTATACAGTTCCTTTTCAATTTCAAGGATTGCTGGATTGCGCAGGTTTCTTTCATGTGTCGGAGTGCTGTTTGTGATGTGCTTGCTTACGCTGGTTGGTTTATCACTAAGAACAATTATGTCATCCCCTAGAATAATAGCAGCCTGAATATCATGGGTTACAAAAAAGACAGTACGCCTGTCTCTTTTCCATAAATCGATAAAAGAAGTAATCAGAGATGCCTTAATCTCCAGATCCAATGATTTGAAGGGTTCGTCCATTAACAAGATATCCGAAGAAAAAGAAAATGCCCTAGCAATGGCAACCCGTTGCTTCATGCCCCCACTCAGTTGTTTCGGGTAATAGTCCCTGTAATCCCAGAGACCGACAGTTTCGAGATTTGATTTTATGATGCGTTCTCTCTCCTGTTGGCTCATTTTATCTTTCAAGATAAAATCAATATTTTCGGCAACAGTTTTCCATTCAAGCAGCCGTGGTTCCTGGAACAGAAAACTGATGCCCTTGCCGTCAAAACCTTCAATGGTACCGGAATCCGGTTCAACAAGGTTCGAGAAGAGGTTAAGCAAAGTAGTTTTACCACAACCTGATGGCCCAAGAATTGAGGCAACCCGCCCATCTTCAACAGAAAAGGACAAATTATCCAGAACCGTTAATCCTCCATATTGCTTCGTGATTTCGTTAACTGAAAAAGTCATGCATTATTTCCATTTTTCTATCCTATGCTGAACAACAGATAGCCCCCAGTCGAAACAAGAGGATATCAGTACAGCTATCAAGGTCCAGGCAAAAACACCTGCGGTATTAAGACTGATCTGCTCCATCTGCAAATGAGTGCCGATACTCATCTGTGGTTGACTCAACACTTCTGCGGCGATGACAACCTTGAGGTTCAAGCCAAGAGAGGTGCTGGCTCCCGCTAACAAGTATGAAAAGATGGAAGGGAGATAGAGTTCCGTAATAACTCTTGTCTTTTTAACCTTATACATCTTTGCTACTTCCAAGAGCTTGGGATCGACATTCCTAATACCCGCCACAATGTTGCCATACAGAATTGGGAAAATAACCAGGAAGCCGACCAGCACCGGGGCTATCTCCGTATGAACCCAAATAAGCGCTAGAAGGATGACAGACATTGTCGGGGTTGCCTTGGTGACACTAACTATTGGTGTAAAAAAGATATATGCCGTCTTAAAACTTCCACCGATAATCCCCATTATCAAGGCGATAACCAGAGCAACACCAAATCCAACCAGACTTCGCAAGACGGTATGGATGACAGATTCCAGAAAACCAGGGTCACTAATCAATGCGGAAATATTTTGTAAAATTGCCTCAGGGGCTGGTACTAATATTTCCGCACCGACCCGAATAGACAAAATTTTCCAGAGGCAACCGAGGAAGATGATGGAAGAGAAAAGGAGGAGCTTATCTTTTATAATACAGGCCTTCATCCGGCACCTTGCCTCCAACGGCCTTTGGGTTGTAGTTGTGAAGAGTTGTAAACAGGGTATTGAGTTCTTTCTGGGCATCGGCGGCATCAACATAAGACAAATTACACCCTGGAATACCCATTGCTGCAGGTTTTGCTTTCATCCCGATGCCTAATTCTTCAGCATATTTGCCTGCTGCTTCAGTATTTGCATTCATCCAGGCAATACTCTTTTCGTACTCTGTCAGGAATGCTTCAACCACTTCTGGATGTTTTTCAATAAGCTCATTTTTTATAAGCAGTGCGCCCTGAGGAAACCCTTTATGTTGAGACCCGGTCGTCTTTTGCCATTCCTGCTGGAGATCCAACACGATATTTGTATCTTTCTTACGCAGTTTAACCTTGGCTACCATGGGTTCAGGCATGATTGAGACAGCGCTCTTTCCACCGAGAAAGGACATGGCCAGAGCCTGTGGGCCTCCGGAAAGATATTTCAAGGTGACATCTTTTTGTGGTTCAAGGCCATTTTCGCGTAGGAGGGACTGAAAAACAAAATCCGGAGTCAACCCTCTTGCGTGCATGAAAATCGTTCGGCCTCTGAGGTCTTCCCAACCTTTTAATTTTACACTACTAACAACATAAAGATTCCCCCACACCATGGCACCTGCAAGAGTATAGGGAACGCCTTTGTTGTATAGTTTCGCACCGAGATTTGAGGCAATCATGACAATGTCGAGTTCGCCTGAAATTGTCTTTGCAGCCACCTGATCCGGTGATGTTATGACCTGATATTTTGCAGATACGTGATCGCCTAAAGGTGGTTTTTCCGTAAACATCTTAACCATGCTGAGTGTCGACACGCCGAATACCGCCCCAATATTGAGATGTAATGGCGTACTTTCGGAAGATGGTGCGGATGCAGCCCTTATCGGGCTAAAAAAGATGCAGGCGAGAAATAGTGCGAGGGTAAACAGAATAAAAATCGGTTGCCCAAAAAGCTTTTTTTTCATCACGTCTCCTTGTTGAAATGCATGGAAAAACATGCGGCAGCCAGATACACACAAGCCAGTTATCTCTATGATACAAGCCCGTTACCTGCCTTTTTTGTTCGTCGTCTCGCCACCGCTTTACCAGGCCAAAAAAAAATCCCGGATCAATTTTCAAATTGATCCGGGATGCCCTGTTGTATCCTCAGATATTCACATCAAATCTCTTTTTTCCACAAAGAGATCAAGTTGAAAGTAACGCCTTCAATGTACGAAACACCGAAACAGAAACTTTCTCTTACCAACACAAATGTGTCGGGATATATGTTTTCAGGCAGGTCTTCTGACTTTTCTCCTTTTGCAACGGCCTTCCCACTTTTTCAGCAGTGGCACACAAGGTCACAAAAGTCCCTTACTATCAGCTAAGGGGAGAATTACAGCGGCGGGCCCGTCCCGGAATTACACCGGGTTCCCTTTCTCTTCCACTAGGTGTGGAACCTGAAACAGACCATATGAAAACATAAATATGCTGCAGGTGTCAATTATTGTTATTCTCAATAGTTAAGAGATAGTCCCGATTTATTGGAAGAATCGGGCCTTGATCAAAGTGAATTGCGTTAAGATTGCCATCTCGAAGACCTGTAATTACGGAATAACCTTCTACTTGATTTTCCTACTGTATCTGTAAAATAGCGCTAGTGAACAGTCAAAACATTTCACTTTCAATACTATCCATATCATTTAACGATATCGTACACCGTTAAGCACCTTCCAAGGTGCATTTCCCTCCGACTATAAGCTCTATACAGGTATGTACTGCTGGACAACATATCGCGAGCCCTCAGGAATCATTTTTTTCACAACCTGGATATCTTCTTCTCCTAGCAAAGCAGGATAATAGGTGGTTCTAAAATGGTGCGGTAGTCCACTGGAGCCAATAAGATCCATAGAGTCCCGGATACATGCTATATCAACTGCTGTACCGCATAACTGGTCATATTTTTTACAGGGCGCTTTAACATCCATGGCGATATAATCGATTAAGTTATTTTCCAACAATTCCAGCAGGCATTGCGGGTCACTACCATTGGTGTCCAGCTTCACCGCAAATCCCAGTGCTTTAATTTCCGACACAAAGCGCATTAAATCCGGTTGCAGAGTAGGTTCACCACCCGTAATAACCAATCCTTCCAGCATCCCGGTATACTTTTCCATAAAACTAAGGACACCTTCTTCCATATGGGGAGAGTGTTGTACCGACCTGCTCCATAAATGCTGATTATGACAATAGGGACATTTAAAATTACATCCCTGCGTAAAAATTATTGCAGCCGGCTTCCCTGGGAAATCGCTGAGGGTAAACGACTGAAACCCACCGATCAGCATGACTGCGCCGCCAATTGAAAATGACGCCTTTTGCCAAATTCAGCACGTTTGCCTTTATTCCACTGATCAATGGGTCTCATATAGCCGACAACCCTTGAATAAATCTCTGTCTGTGCACCGCAGTGTTCACACTTTTCCTGCTCACCATTCAGATAGCCATGGGTAGGACAGATAGAAAAAGAAGGCGAGATGGTAAAGTAAGGAAGGTGGTATCTGGTACAGACAGTACGAACAAAGGTTTTCAACGCCTCCTTGTCCGCTACAGCCTCTCCGAGGAAAACATGCAATACAGTCCCACCGGTATACTTTGTCTGCAGTTTGTCCTGAAGGTCAAAGACCTTAAACACATCTTCACTATAGTTTATCGGCAACTGGGTTGAATTGGTATACAGTGCGACCTGATCACTTTCATCGGTAAGCGAACTCCGCATGTCAGGAAACCGTTTCTGGTCAATTCTGGCCAATCGATACCCCGTACCTTCAGCCGGAGTGGCCTCAAGGTTATACAGGTTACCAGTCTCTTCCTGGTAGACGAGCAAACGATCGCGTATATGGTCTAGTATCCGCTCGGCAAATGCTCTCCCTTTATCTGTACCGATATCCTCCTGAAACAGGTTAAGACAGGCTTCGTTGCCACCAATAATACCAATAGTAGAAAAATGATTGTTCCAGTATGAGGAAGACTGTTCATACACTTGGCGCAAATAAAATCGGGTATAGGGGTACAACCCCCTGCTGGTCAAATCTTCCAGTACCTTTCGCTTTACCTCAAGGCTTGTCCTGGCAATATCTAATAACCGATCCAACCGGGTGAAGAAATCGCCTTCCCAGGTTGCCTGGTAGCCAAGCGCCGCCAGATTGATTGTCACCACTCCGATACTGCCGGTCAAGGGATTGGCACCGAACAAGCCACCGCCACGCTTGGCCAACTCACGGATGTCGAGCCGCAGCCGACAACACATAGAGCGGGCGTCTTCCGGGGAAAGGTCAGAATTTACATAATTAGCGAAATAAGGAATACCGTATTTTGCAGTTGCCTCCCATAAGACGTCGAGTTCCCTGTTGTCCCAATCAAAATCAGCACCAATATTGTAGGTTGGAATGGGAAAGGTAAACACCCGCCCTTGGGCGTCTCCTTCACCCATGACCTCCAGGAAGGCCTGATTAACCATGGTCATTTCCGCCTGGAAATCACCATACGTTTCCTCCTGCTGTGCTCCGCCGATGATAACCGGCTGACCGGCAAGGGTTGCCGGAGGCTGCAGGTCCATGGTCAGGTTCGTAAATGGTGTCTGGAAGCCGACTCTGGTGGGAACGTTCAGGTTAAAAACGAATTCCTGAATGGCCTGCTTAACATCAGTGTACTGCAGAGCGTCGTAACGGACGAAGGGTGCTAGCAGGGTGTCAAAGCTGGAAAAGGCCTGGGCACCGGCGGCCTCTCCCTGCAGGGTATAAAAAAAGTTCACGACCTGTCCAAGTGCTGAACGAAAATGCTTGGCCGGCATGGAAACGCTCTTGCCGCTGACTCCGCAGAACCCCTGACGCAGTAGATCCTGCAAATCCCATCCGACACAGTACGTTGATAACAAACTGAGATCATGCAGGTGGAGATCGCCTGCTTCATGTGCAGCCCGAACCTCTGGCGGATAAATGGCGTTAAGCCAGTATGTTTTACTGATTTCACTGGAAATATAATGATTCATACCTTGGAGCGAATAACTCATATTAGAGTTTTCCTCTATTTTCCAGTCCAAGCGCTCCAGGTATTGATCAATAATCCTTACATCTGCCTCCTCTGCGAGCTTACGAGCCATACTACGCTGCTCCCGATATAAAATATACGCTTTAGCGGTTTTTTTATGAGGGGAACTTAACAGGACCTCTTCCACCAGATCCTGAATGGACTCGACCTCGGGAATTTCGTGCTCTAATAAAGCCTTTGCAAGTCCCAACACCCAAACGGTCAACCGCCTGGCTTCCGACTGATCGAATTCACCGGTTGCCTGGGCGGCCTTTAAAATGGCACCAGTAATTTTATCGACCTGAAAGGGGGTTACGTTACCGTTGCGTTTACGGATATTTTGAAAAAACAACTCAGGGGAGACAGCTGCTGCTGCCGGGGAACCATCATACATGTTTCTCTCCTTTCCGCGAAGGTATGCCTGCACCAAATAAGCAAGCATGAATAAACCTGGCAGGTCTTCGGACTCATGGACATGATTCTGCTTACCTACTGGCCGTCGCTTCCCAACTCTTACTCGAATCAGTGCTTAATGACGGCGGTCGTTTCCATTCACCGCTGCGGGACAGTTCCGGATTCACACCGGATTCCCTTTTACAGCTCCTCCCTATGAGAAGCACCAGGTTGCGACATACTCTATATGGTACCAACCAGCCATGTCAACACAAAATACAGCCATGTATTCTTCAACAATGGCTTAAAGCACGGACAATGCATTTTTAAGAAACAAAGGAAAAAGACATCAAATGTTATTTGATCCGTCTCGGAATTCGAGCGGTATCAGACCCTCTCTTCAAAGCCTACCTGACAATTATTACTTCCACTTAACCGAACTTGCTTGACACCTTTTAAAAATTACTCTAAGAAATATAGCATACATACAAAGTATTGGTGCTTGATGTAACCATCGGGCTTAAAAGGGAAAACGGTGCAAGTCCGTTGTGGTCCCGCCGCTGTAACCGGGGACGAAAGCTGTATAATGTCACTGACCATTTAAGGTTGGGAAGACGCAGCGAGTAGGATAATCCGGAAGCCAGAAGACCTACCATTGACTTTTCTATCAGCGCAAGCGGCGAGGACACCGTATTAGACGCATGATGTAAACTGCTGAAGCATGTGGCAGTTTATCGGGGTGATGAAGTAAACTGGGCGCAATCCCCCAGCTCTTTTTAAAAGAGCTGGGGGATTTTTTTTTGGTTTTTTT
>JAUVLX010000119.1 GCA_030600525.1 Desulfobulbus sp.
TATGCCACGCCCGACTAAGCCGAGATTTGTTTCAGCCTATCCCGTTATGGCAGCTTTTGTGCCCCGAGGAATTGCAGTCACCGGGGAGGCGCTCATTACTGTGGAAGAATTTGAAGCCATACGTCTGAGTGATTTTGAACATCTGGACCAGGAAAAGGCCGCTACCATGATGGGCGTCTCCCGTCATACTTTTGGCAGACTGCTTGGCAAGGCCCGATCAACCATTGCTGATGCCCTGGTAACTGGAAAGGAGTTGAGAATTGAAGGCGGCAACTATGAGATCAGAGGTAGGGGCATGAAACGTCGGAGACGCGCCGGAGGCGGCGGTTGCGGCAAGAGGTAAGCAGTACTTTTAGATAGTGCTCGTCCATAAATGGTATTTGGGCCCGATAGCGGCGTTATGCTTAAAATTTTATCCGCGGAGGTAAGCGTAGACTCCGATATTAACTATATGCCTGTGGTAAAATTTAAAGCATGCCTCGGAGTCTGCGCTTACCTGCTCTCAAACCAAAATCCTCATTTTTGTACAGACACTAGATAGATAATCAACCCAAGGAGGTTATAAAATGCCTAGAAGAAACGGAACAGGACCACAAAGTCAGGGAGCAGGAACCGGTAGAGGACTTGGCAACTGCGGAGTTCCCAAAGGAAGTTCGCCGCAACGCCAACAAGGCGGTGAAACAAGCGGCAATAGAAAAACAAGCAGAGGAAGCGGCGGCGGTCGTGGACGCGGTAACCGCTGATATCTTTAGTACAAAATAACTATGAGGTGATATTATGCCAGGATTTGACAGATCAGGACCTATGGGACAAGGTTCCCAGACCGGTAGAGGAATGGGGAAATGCAACCCCGATGCTCCATTAACAGAGCAATCCTACGGTTTTGGGAGGGGCATGGGCTGCCGTCGAGGGTTTGGTGCTGGTTTTGGTGGCGCTGGACGCGGCGGTGGTCGGGGAATGAATTCTTTCGGTCCAGCCGTAGGCAATCGTCAGCCGGTGGCACCTGCAGATGAGCAAGAGACATTGAGAATTCAAGCCGATCAGTTGCAGCAGTCACTTGCCGTTATACAGCAACGGCTGGATGCCCTTGAAAATAAAGAATAACTCAACAGTAAAGGAGGGAGGACCGGTTACCGAAAATTCGGCCTTTCTCCTTTTCCGCATTTAAGGTCTTCAAAAGCAGCGGCTCGTTGCACTCCACAGCTTATCCCCTTTCATACACTGCTCTTCAACTCTCTTACTTCATCGTTATGCTACAGAAAAAATCAGATTTATTTGTGAGGGACCAGGTAGCTCTCACAGAACATCTTAGAAGAGGTGTGAATTGGTTAGAGTTGTCAGATTAAGTGTCTTGAAATGGGAAGAAGTTCAACGCGTGACATCCTGACCAGAGAGAAAATGGTCGACCAGCCTGCGGGAAATGCTCGATTTGGGAGGGAGTATTGGCGGTAACCGGTCGCGGGTGAACCATTGGGCATCCACTATTTCATCCTTGTCTATCTGTAGCAGGCCGCCATTGAAACGGGTGGTGAAGCCGACCATCATGGAATGGGGAAAGGGCCAGGGCTGGCTGCCAAAGTAGCTAATGTTGTCCACCTTCAGGTTGACTTCCTCAAGAATTTCGCGCTGAACTGCCTGTTCCATGGTTTCACCGGGTTCGACAAATCCGGCTAGAGGACTGTACTTGCCCACAGAGAAATGCTTGTTACGGGCGAGAAGGATTCGATCCCCATCTATGATGGACATGATAACTGCCGGGGAAATGCGTGGGTAACTGACCAGGCCGCAATTGTTGCAAATCTTGGCCAATTCAGTGCTGCTTTCGGTTGCTTTTTGGCTGCAACGGCTGCAATATTGGTGGTCCCTGTTCCAATGCAGAATTTGGAGTGCTCTGCCTGCCTGGGTCAACTGTTTGTCCGCGACATAGGGGTAGAGGCTGCGGAGGCTGATGAATGTAGCGTCAAGCAACGTGGTGTTCTGGTTGAGGTCGACCACCATCGATGGGTATACATCAGTATTGCTGTTTAAAAAACGGTGGTATGTGACCTTGTCCTTGAGTGTTTCAGGAATTTCGCAGGGAAGGGTAAATTGATTACCATCTTGATGGATAAGAAGATTATCGCCAAGAAAGATAAAAAACAGACACTTTGCAGGGAGTTTTTTAGGAAGAGTACTCTTCAATTTTTTTCCTTTAATTAGCAAATCCGCTGACCATGCTTGCTGCGCTGCAAGCAACGCACATCACATGGCAAGTCGCATTCTTTCAGGATTGAGCTTTCGTTCCAGTCTTTTCGCATATTGGCTGAGCACATAACAGCAGATAAAATAGAGCACCGCAATGGTTGTGTAAATCTCAAACGGATAGAGCATGAGGCGGTTGTTGATGGAGTAGGCTGCGGTCGTCAGTTCCATTACCCCAATGATATAGGCAAGCGATGTGTCTTTGAAGGCGGCGATAAAGAGCCCGACAATGGCTGGCAGCATTTGTTTGAGTGCTTGGGGTAACACGATCCAGCGCATGGCCTGCAGGTAGCTTAGTCCGGTTGATTTGGCGGCCTCAACCTGGCCGGGAGGGATATTGTCGATACCGCCGCGTACAATTTCGGCTATATAGGCACCGAAGAAAAAGGTCATTGCTACTACCGCACTCCAGAAGACATCGAGCTGAATTTTCAGCATGGGCGGGACAAAGAAGTAGACCCAGAAGATGACCATAATGAGCGGATTGCCGCGTATCAACTCGATGTAAAAGATACAGGGGATTCGAGCGACCTTATTTTTTGCCGAACGTCCGATACCGACCACCAGGCCAATGAAAAAACTGGCTGTGATACAGATCAGCGCCATGATCAGAGACATTGACAAGCCGCCAAGCCCCATGAAAACCTCAGTGCTCCCACCCTTGGGAAAACGCCAAAAAAGAAGCGCTGGCAGGTTGTCCCATATAATTTGATAGTTAAAAGACGCTAAGCCGCGTCCAGCCTGGTAAATTAGGCTGATTAGGAAAAGGATAAACAGGAGTTTTGTGCCATTTTTGATGGTCCGCCAACTCCTTTGCCGAAATTTAAGCCATGCGACCTGGGTTTGCGAGAGGGTCTTGGTATCTACAGGAGGACGTCTGAAAAGGCCTGTGACGCGTGCAAGGGCAGCATTAAGTAGAATAAAGGGGGCAAAAAGAACATCTGCAAACCTGCGCATGAAGGTTCTGTCGGCCTGGTTAACAATCTTGAGCTTGGCGTTAACCAGATTGAGAAACAGAGAAATGAGCAGGGAAAGGATCAGGTAAATGCCGGTTGCAGCAGCAGTCGCCTCGAAGCCGTTATAGGTAAGTGCTTCCACCTCTTGGGCCGACCAACAGACCTCAGCGACTCCAACGGTCATCGCCAGGGAGGAGTTTTTCATGTTGTTGAGAAATTCACTACCAAGTGGCGGCATGATTTCCCGAAAAGCCAGCGGGAGAATGATTTTTCTCAGTGATTGACTAGAGGTCATTCCCGAGGAGTAGGAAGCTTCAAGCAGGCCTTTGGGGACAGACTGGATACCTGCCCGGATAATTTCGGCCATAAAGGAACTGGTGTAGACCCCGAGGCCAAGGGTGGCAATCCAGAACTCGAAGTCCATGTCGAAAAGCGTTAGTCGTACCTGCTCTGGCAAGCCGGCGGGTAGGGCAAAATTCCAGAAAAAGAGCTGTACAAGCAGCGGGGTATTTCGAAAAAATTCAACATAGGCCGTGGCAAATCCGTATACTGGCTTGAACTGAGAGAGTCTTGCCAGGCCAAAGAGGGTGCCCAGGACCAGGGCAATAACAGAAGAATAAAGTGATATGGTGATTGTTAGCCTGAGCCCGTTAAGGAGCAGCTCTCCCATATTGCCATACTCTGTTTCACTGTAAAGTACGGCCCAGTTAAAATCATAATCAAAGTGAAAAAAGAAGCCAAAATAGCATCCTATCAATCCCAGCAGGGTGATAAGGGCCAGGTTCTGTACCCAGGGCTTTTCGAAATAGTGCTGCAACATGGTAGGCCTTAAATAGTCACCCCGGAGCGGGTGCTCCGGGATGTGCGCTTGTTGGATGTATTCTGTACGGGGAAACCGTTACAGTTTATTGTCCAGTTTGCTTTTTGTGTGCGGCTTATGGCCACATTTCAATTTTTTCGGTCATTGGAAAAGGTGTTTCGGTGTCAGGTCCGAACCACTTATTGTACAATTCCATGTATTTTCCGTCTTTCCACATGTCCTGGATAGTGAAGTTTACCGCATCACGCCAAGCAGAATCATCTGTGGGCAGGCCAACGCCGTAAGGCTCATCAGAGATGAATTCGCCAACCAGTTCATATTTCCCCGGCTCCTTTGCAGCAAGGGCGATGAGCAGGGTAGAGTCGGTGCTGATTGCCTGTACTCGACCGGAGCGAAGGGCTTCAAACATTTCTACTTCGTTCTGGTAACCGGTAACCTTAGGGTTGCTGTCACCAAGTTTTTTCAGATAGGCTTTAGCATTGACGATGGAAGTCGTACCCTGCATGGAGCCAACTTTTTTTCCTGCCAGCTCTTTAGGATCTTTAATGGTGCCTACAGGTGCCAGAACTTTTTGTCCGTCAAAGAAATAAGTAATTGAAAAATCGATTTTTTTGTCACGAACCCGCTTGTGGGTCATATTGGCAAGGACCATATCCACTTTGGGTGGATTAGTCTGAACAAAAGAAATGCGGGTTTTATTATTGACCACTACCGGCTTAAACTTAACACCGAGACGTTTGGCGATTTCCATGGCAACATCCATGTCAAAGCCAACCCATTCGTTGTTGGCATCGATAAAACCAAATGGTTTACCCTTGTTGGTGATTCCCGCTTTGACAACTTTATCTTTCATGACGCGGTCATAAGTTGGTCCTGCTAAAACCATGCAGGCCGATGCAAACAACAAGACTGCGGTCAACGCACTGATTTTAAAACCTTTCATTGATCTCTCCTTGTGCAGAAAAGGATTTATGAATTACTGCCAGAGGCTCCATGCCGCAAGCAGGTACAACTTTTTGAAATTAGGCCGGATTTCTCATCAGTTCAGGTGGTGCCAGGTTCAAAGTTTTTGGTAGTAAATCATAGTAGACTATCGGAGTCTACGCTTACCTTTTACTGCCAAAATACTAAAGAAGATGGTGCCACATGGACTGACCTTTGGTGAGCATTTAGTCAATTTTATGTTTGCTTGGTTTTAATAGTATGAACATGAAATGATTTATATTTCCAAAAATTGTCGAAATGCTCATGAGAATTCCGGGTTAGTGGCTGAGAATCTTACTGAGGAAATCCTTGGTTCGCTGGTGCTGCGGATTGTTGAAAAAGGTCTCTGGATTGTTCTGTTCTACCAGTTTGCCGTGGTCCATAAAAATAACCCGGTCTGCCACTTCCCTGGCAAACCCCATTTCGTGGGTGACGCAGACCATGGTCATCCCTTCCTCGGCAAGGGATTTCATGACGTCGAGCACTTCGTTGATCATCTCTGGGTCGAGCGCGCTGGTTGGCTCGTCAAAGAGCATTATTTTGGGCTGCATGGCTAGGCCACGGGCAATGGCAACCCGTTGCTGCTGGCCTCCGGATAACTGAGAGGGGTAAAAATTCGCCTTGTCAGGGATATCTACCTTCTCCAGCAGTTCCATGGCAACCGCTGCTGCCTTTTTGCCGGACATTTTCCTTACCATGGTTGGTGCCAGGGTAACGTTTTCGAGCACGGTCATGTGGGGATACAGGTTGAACTGTTGAAAAACGAAGCCGACTTCAGCCCGGAGGTGGGTCATATTGGTGGCAGGATTGTTGACATCCATTCCGTCTACTTCAATGTCACCTTCCTGGATTGGTTCCAGTCGATTGATACAGCGGATAAGAGTGCTTTTTCCCGACCCTGAAGGGCCGCAGATAACGACAACCTCTCCCTTGCTGATTTCCAGGTTGATATCGTCGAGAACGTGAAAATCCCCGAACCATTTATTGACTTTGTTAAACGTAATCACAGTAGCCTCAGCGACAAAAATGATACAGGACAACAATATTGCTTAGCGCTGTACCAGAATGTTTAAAAAAAAGGATAATAGCCAGTAAACATAGTCGTAAGCCTTTACAGGCGCAATCAAATGATGAACCCTGGCTCTTCTTTTTCGCTGCTATGCAGGGGGAGGCATCTTCTCTGTGTCAAAAAAGGATGCATGCAAAGCGTGTATCCCCTGATGGAGTTTGTCCTTATGGAGCAGAAAATAGAGTGCTGCCTTGGAAGGGCCAAAGGAAATCAGCTCCACATTAATGTCTACGTCGGCGATGGCAGAAAAACATCTGGCAGCTACCCCTTTGCTGGTTGAGATCCCTTCGCCGACAATGGCCAACAGTACCAGTTGGTCCTCTTTTTCGAGCATTCTAAAGGGGACTGGTTCAATCTGCATGAGGGCGTTGTATGCTGGCTCAAGATCATCTTGGGAAAGGAGGAAGGTTATGCAGGTCTGGGTGGCAACTACAGACTTGATATTAAGTCCGGCATCTGTAATCGCTGCGGCAACTATACTCAAAATACCTGGCCGGTATCCAACACCAGAGGCGTGGACCTTAAGGATGCTGATATCTTCGGTATAGGTGATACTTTTGATAACCTTGGCAGCCTGTCCTGATTTATTTGAGATGACAGAGCCCTGGCGATCCGGATTCATGGTGTTCTTGATCACAATTTCAATGTTTCGCTGTCGGACCGGTTCCACCGTACGTGGGTGGAGGATGGTAGCGCCAAAGTAAGAAAGCTCTGCGCATTCCTCATAGGAGAGTCGGTCGATAAATGCAGCGTCAGAGACGAGTTTGGGGTCAGAGGTCATAAACCCATCAACATCTTTCCATATTTCAAGGACCTCGGCATCCACAGCAGCGGCAATGGCTGCTGCAGAATAGTCGCTGCCGCCTCTACCGAAAGTGGTGATGTTTCCTGACTGGCTAATGCCGTAAAATCCAGGGACAAAAACGATTTCATGTTTGGCTAGGTAAGGAATCAGTGTTTCTTTAACTGCCTCAGTAGTGGCCTTCAAGTCAACAGTGGCGTCGCCGAACTTGCCGTCGGTATAAAGCTTAAGGTGCTGGGGGAGCAGGCAGCCGCAGCTTTGCCCGTATGATCGCAGGGCCCATGTCAAGAGTTGTGCTGAAAAACGTTCGCCGATGCAGCTAATGGCATCCTTCATTTTGGGGGTGAGTTCCCCCGTGAAGTTCAAGCCAAAATAGTAGCGTTCAAGCTGTTTGAGGGTCTCTGCCAGGTCGGCTTTGTAGCTCTGGATACATTCTTCAGAATCCATGAGCTGGGAGGCGGCCTCCAGGTGCAGCTTGAGAATGATTTCAAGATGAGGAAGGATCTTCTCCTCATCCTCCAGGGCCTTGTTTATGCCACCGATCAGGATATCGGTTACACCGTAAAGGGCTGAGACTACGATGACATTGCCTTTCCCATAGGTGGGTATCAGGTGTGAAATTTGACGGATAGTCTTGATACCTTTGAGGCAGCCGCCGCCGATTTTAATGACTTTCATTTTTCAGGTAGCTATTTTGGGAGTCTAGAGTAATGATGAGCTGATTTAGCTGTAAATATTCAATTTATGGATTTGTTGAATAGGCCAAAGTCCTGAAAAAATCAACATAATGTTGATGGTCCACATAAAAGATCAATCCGGTGTACAGCGCCATCCTTCTTCTATTACCCTCAATGGCTAACTCGTAGAGCCCTGGCAGGGGGAGGGGCTGCAACACGGTTTACGTTTTAAAGTGATAAAAATTTGTTTTGTTTAACATGTTTTTTAACTCTTACAGGAGGAGACGTATGTCGTACACACATCTTATCACGGAAGTAAGCGAACGTTTTGTCGGTACAATTATCCTTAATCGTCCCGAACAGTTGAATACTTTTAACAGTGTAATCGCTGGTGAGCTTACCTGTGCTTTGAAAGAGATGGATGATGATACCGCGGTACGGGTGGTATTAATAAAAGGCGCGGGCAAGGCTTTTTGTGCAGGGATTGATGTAAATGAGCTCGAAAATAAGACTGCCATGGAGTACCGCGCCTGGATCGAGCACATGGAACAGCCCCTGATGACCATTGCCAAAATGAAGAAACCCGTCATCGCCCAGGTTCATGGGGTTGCCGCAGCAAATGGTATGGGTCTGGTTGCAGCGGCAGATCTTGCCATTGGTGCGGAAAATGCCAAGATGGGATTAACTGCGATTAATGTGGGGCTCAACTGTGTTGGTCCGATTGTTCCGGTTGCCAGGTGCGTAGGGCGTAAAAAAGCATTGGAACTGCTCCTTTATGGTGATTTGATAAAAGCACCAGAAGCGAAGGAATTGGGATTGTTGAACCGGATAGTGCCAAAAGAAGATCTAGAAGCAGAGGCCTTGGCTTGGGCAGAGACCCTGGCTAAAAAGAGCCCGATTGCCGTGCAGATTGCCAAGCAGGGATTTTATTCCTCTGAAGATATGACATATTTTAAACAGTTTGACCTCATGAACGAGGCTTTTGCCCGGCTGTGCACCACCGACGATGCCAAGGAAGGGGTCAAGGCCTTTTTCGAACGGCGTAATCCTGAGTGGACGTTGAAGTAAAGCTTCTGCCAGTCTGACTGGTAATCATTGATGGATATAGGAATATAAGCTCCCGCAACCCGATCAATAGAGGGTTGCGGGAGCTTTTTTATTTCCTTTGGTTACTGCTTTGTAAGGTTGGTACCTTATACTTTAAAGCTACCTACTATATTATTGAGCTGGGTTGCGCTCTCAAGAAGGTCACGGGCATTATCCTCAACCTCTTTACTGCTGGTTGAAATATTCTGCGATGCCAAAGAAACTTCCGCAATGTCTTGCGTTATATCGGACGCAACCGATGAACTCTGCGATACGTTTTCGTTTATTTCCTGAATACCTTGGCTCGTTTGTGCAATATTTTGTGCTATTTCGCTTGTAGTTGCAGTCTGCTCCTCCACAGCCGTAGCTATTGAACCAACAGTCTCGTTCACCCCGCCAATGACTTCTGTAATACTGTTGATACCACGGCCGGTTTTCTCTGTTGTATTTTGAACAGCTTCAACCAACGTCTTGATTTCAAGGGTGGCCTCAGCTGTCTGCTTGGCCAGCTCTTTAATTTCATTAGCAACAACGGCAACGCCCTTGCCTGCCTCTCCTGCTCGTGCAGCTTTAATGGTTGCGTTTAACGCCAGCAGGTTAGTCTGTTCAGATATCTCGGTAATTGTTTCCGTCATTTTACCGATTTCATTGGTAGCGCTGCTGGTCGTTTTTCGTTGTTTTTGGATGCGTGAGATGGAGTAGAGGTGGTTTGCGCATAAAATAATGCAAAAATGTTGACTTGGTCAACTTTTGATCTACAATGTGCGCCTTTCGTACTATTTGATTAAAGGAGGATCGTGATGCGTACCCATTGGAGCGGTAGACTTGGTTTTATTCTGGCCGCAGTCGGATCAGCAGTTGGACTGGG
>JAUVLX010000101.1 GCA_030600525.1 Desulfobulbus sp.
GTGCGCAGTCAAAGTGACGGTAACCGATTGTAAGTGCTTCCGTAACAGCCTGATACACCTCGCCTGTGCCGGATTTCCAGGTTCCCAGGCCAAGGCCGGGTATGGAATCGTTATTGGGTAGGGAATAATATTTCATTACAACCTCCTTTCTCCTGTTATGTATCATTTCAATTTCATGAATCTGGGGAGTTTGAAAAACGCCCAGGTAAAGATATGCACTGTTCCCAAAAGATAGAGCAACCGGTAGTCACCAACTCCTCCTATAATAAAATTTCCCGAGAAGGTAATTGCTTTTTTATGATAAGGACAAGGGAACCCCACCCACAACCTTTGTCATTTCTGGTAATCTATGGTCAGTATTTTCTGTGTTGTGCATTTTTTATGGCACAATGGTAAATTGTTGCCGGCTTAATTATCGGTGATTAATATACCTATTTTGTCTCTTTTAAAGGATCTTATGCATTATTTAGTTTGTGTGGATGATACAGATATGCCTGGTACCAGAGGAACCGGCTGGCTTGTCCAGGAAATGTGTGAACACATTGAAAAAAACAACATGGCCACCTGTCATCCCATCAGTAGGCACCAGCTGTTCGTCCATGAAGATGTGCCCTTTACCTCCCATAACTCATCCATGTGCTTTGAACTCTTACTGGAGCAAACAAAAATCACCAGGGTGATTGACTTTGCAGCCGATTATCTGGAAAAAAAATCAATATCTGGATCTGACCCCGGACTTTGCGTCGCTAAAAAAGATGAGAAACTTGGTTCGAAACAGCTGATCGCCTTTGGTCAAAGTGCCAAAAAACAGGTGCTCAACAAGGAACAGGCATATGCTCTTGCCAAGGACTCAGCAATACACCTTTCAGAACACGGGGGGACCGGTGACGGGGTTATCGGAGCCCTAGCCGGGATAGGCTTGCGGCTCTGCGGAGAAGATGGAAGATATCGCGGATGGTATCACCTGGGATTACCGGGAACAGCCATAACAGCCGGTGAACTCTGTCACTATCCTTTTATTGACAGTGTTGTAACCAGATCAGGCTCTATTCTCCCCTCTGATACACCTGTCTGTATCGGCTCTGAAAAAATTAAAACCATCCGCATGCAAAGTCGACAAGTGGCAGTGGTGACTGAAAACGAAAAGACTGAAGAGCACCCCCCTTACTATCGGACCATTACCCACCGGGAAGCAAAAAGCTATTAACCCAGATTTCTCAGGGTGATCGCCATGGTGCGCCCCACTCTCTTCTTTTTCCGATACTCCAACAGTTCAAACAAAACGGAAAAGGGATAAGGTCTCTGTCACGACCTCATCCCTTTCTCGTGCTTCACCAGCAGTAATGAAGCGACTTTTGTTTGAATCCAAAACGGTTCCCAGCTTGTTCGGTTCGGGTCTCTCCTGCTCTATTTTGGTTCAACCTGCTCAACCCCATTGACCCTGACCTTTTTATTGACAGTACGACATTGCTGTAACCAGCGATACCGTACATCCCTGTCAGTTGAAAGCATCTGGGTCGAATCATCACAATTAATTGTAGGCGCGCAGCCAGCTAAACACAAACAACACACAAAAAGTATGTAGCGCATTTTTATTGCTCCTTTGTAACAGGGCTCTTGGAAAATTTTCTCAAACATCCTTAGTTTCAGCCTCATACACCTTGTACACCATGTATGGACTATCTATTCCTACTTGATTCCTAGCTCCTCCCCCTGTCGAATCTATCTTACCCACAAGCTATACAATCACTACCATTTCTTACCTTGCTACCAAAAGGATTCATTATTAGAAATGTTTTAAAGGGGTACCAGAGATGTCCTCCACGTCTCCATTATCAACGAGGAACACATGCGCTATCGAACAGAGTACGACACCATGGGCGAAATTGCGGTACCTGCAGATAAGCTATGGGGAGCCCAGACCCAGCGGAGCCTGGAAAACTTTCGTATAAGCAATGAGCTCATGCCGCTGGGATTAATTTATGGATACGCACGGTTAAAAAAGGCCTGTGCACTCGTCAACCAGAGACTTGGCCTGTTAGAAAAGGATATTGCCCAGCTCATAGTACAGGTCTGTGATGAAATACTTGCAGGTGACCATGATATTCAGTTTCCTCTGTCTGTGTGGCAGACCGGAAGCGGAACTCAGACAAACATGAACCTCAACGAAGTTATTGCCAATCGAGCAACTCTTATTGCAAATGGTCGCTTGGATACTCGCCGTTTGGTCCACCCCAATGACCATGTCAACATGTCACAAAGTTCCAACGATACCTTTCCCTCGGCCATGCATATTGCTGCTGTCTATGCCTTGGAGGATACCCTGCTGACAGTGCTTGAAACAACTTCCACTCTATTAAAAGAAAAAAAAGAATCCTTTCAAGATGTTATAAAAATAGGCAGAACCCACCTTCAAGATGCTACACCACTCACGGTGGGACAGGAAATAAGCGGTTGGGAGGCCATGATACGCTCAAGTATGGAGCAGATAGGTCTCGCCTCTGCCAAACTGCAAGATCTCGCCATAGGTGGAACAGCAGTGGGAACAGGCCTTAATGCTCCCAATGGATTTGGTCAGGCGGTGGTAGAACAACTCTCCCGCAACAGTGGGAAGACCTTTACTTCAGCACCCAATAAATTTCACGGTCTTACCTCGCACGATCAGCTTGTGTTTGCCAGTGGAGCCGTTAAAGGTTTGGCAGCAAATATTATGAAAATAGCTAATGATGTCAGATGGCTTGCCAGCGGTCCTCGGTGTGGCATCGGCGAGATCACCATACCAGCGAACGAACCGGGAAGTTCCATCATGCCGGGCAAGGTCAATCCCACCCAAACCGAAGCAGTAACCATGGCTGCCTGTCAGGTGTTTGGTAATGACGCTACCATTGGGTTTGCCGCAAGCCAAGGTAATTTTGAGCTTAACGTTTTCAAACCGGTTATTATCTATAATTTCCTGCAATCCGTACAGCTCATGGCAGATGCAATTGCATCCTTTGCCAGCCACTGTGTGGCCGGTATAGAAGTGAACAAAAACACCATTGACCACCACCTTCACAATTCACTGATGCTTGTTACCGCCCTAAACCCACATATCGGCTACGATAAAGCCGCTCTGATTGCCAAAAAAGCGCACCAGGAACAAATCACTCTCAAAGAAGCTGCAATAGCGCTGGGGATCCTCAATGCTGAGCAATTTGATACCTATGTTGATCCCAAGGCAATGATACGAAAACCGTAAATTGCCATGCCTTTTTTACACTCTACACTTGACGCTCAACGGTTTGAATGAACGCTGTTTTTTCGATCTCCACTTGAACGACTCAGGTGCCACCACCTATACGTTCACACCTCAACGGCAGCCAACTTCTTTATTTTTATCGATTATCGCATAAACACAGCCACATCCACCCTTTCCTTACTGATAATATCAAAACGTAAAACAAGTGAAACATCCTGCGTAAAAAGGAGAATCCTTGCGTTTACATGATACCAGACCTGCGAGTTAAAAATTATAGACTCTTGCTCCTCTACAATAATTTTCTTATACTGAACGACTTAACACCTTTTGTTTGTTAAAAAAACACCACCTTTAACTAAAAAAAAACCAAAAGTGCATGCGTATGGAACCTCCCTTTTCATATACTCCCATCGTAAACCTACTCATCAAAAAAAGAGTCATTACCCAACAGCAAGTGGAGCACGGGGTCAGAGTCCAACAAAAACTCAGCTCGTTTCAACCATTACTCAAGGTGTTAATAGAGCTCAAGGTTGTTGGAAATGAAGTGATTAACCAGACCATCCGGTCTGCAGCCCATGATATACGCATCGGCGACCTCCTCACTGAACTGGGGTATATTTCCCACGATGACCTGGATGCAGCCTGTCGCATTCAACAGGAAAGTCAATCCAAAGACAAACTGGGTACTATTTTAGTTAAACATAACTTTATCCAGGAACAGCTCCTGATAGAAGTCCTGTCCATCCAGATGGGGTTTCCACTGGTGGAACCAAATTTGGCAGCACTTGATCGCAATCTCTGCCGGAAAGTTCCTCAAAAAACGATGAAAACGCATACCTTTCTGCCGATTAAAAAAGAAGCGGACGGCAAGGTTAAGGTGGCCTTTGCCGATCCCCTTGACCAGGAGGCTCTTGATATTGCAAAGCGGTTTTTAGGTGCCTCCATTATTCCGGCCATTGCCCAACGGGATCTGATCAATAAAACCATTGAACTGCTCGTTGACCGGCTTTCCCAGAAGGCGATTGCTGTTGACACTAAAACCGTCGTTGGCACGGTTAATTCCATTATTCTCGCCGCTATTGCCAGCAATGCCAGTGATATCCACATAGAACCGCTCTCCGATCGGCTCCAGATTCGTTTCCGTGAAGACGGGATGCTTAACCACTATAAAGATTTTCCGCGAGAGATGGCGCTCTCCATATCAAGTAGAATTAAGGTGTTGTGTGAAGCTGACATAGCTGAAAAACGACGTCACCAGGGGGGACGAATCCTTTTTTCCTATGATGAAGGCAACCTGGATCTGCGAGTTTCCATCTACATTACTATCCATGGTGAAAAAATTGTACTTCGCCTGCTGAACCGAAAACAGGACCTGTTTGATATACAATCCATCGGACTTTCACCGCGCATGCTGTCACGGTTTCTTGATGAAGCGGTCTACCAGCCAAGTGGTGTGCTGCTGGTAACCGGCCCGACAGGATCGGGAAAGACCTCCACCGTATACAGCTGCATCCATAACCTCAAGGGGCCCCAGGTGAGCATTATTACCGCTGAAGAACCGGTGGAATATGTAATCGACGGTATCTCCCAGTGCTCCATAGATCCCAAAATCAACCTGACTTTTGAAGAGACTCTGCGCCACATTGTACGCCAGGATCCCGATATTATAGTGATTGGAGAAATACGCGATACCTATTCCGCTGAGGTTGCTGTTCAGGCAGCACTCACTGGACACAAGGTGCTCTCCACTTTCCACACCGAAGACAGTATCGGTGGCCTGATACGGCTGCTGCACATGAATATTGCCCCCTTTCTAGTTTCTTCCACGGTGGTCAGTGTACTGGCCCAGCGGCTCCTGCGCAGGGTCTGCCCGGACTGTGAAACCGATACTCAACCGACCCCGATACAACTTCAGCGACTCAAGTGCAGAGCTGCTGATCTCCAGGGTGCTCAATTTAAAAAAGGGCGAGGATGCAGCAAGTGTAACCATTCCGGATACAAAGGACGAATCGGTGTATTTGAACTCCTGATTCTGGATGATATGGTACGCAACGCTATACTTGAACAGAAAACCAGTCATGAAATTCGTAGTATCAGTATCCAGCACTCCGGAATGGTAACTCTTCTTGAAGACGGCTTGGCCAAAGCCGCATCCGGGCTAACCACCCTTGATGATGTCCTCCGTTGCCTCCCTCTTTTACAAGCCCCCAGGCCACTAGCAGAAATACGGCGTTTATCAGGTAACTAGAATGACTCAGGAAAAATCTTTTATTGATATTGTTAACCACTATATAGAGTCCGATAGCGTCACTCTTCCTGTTTTTAGCGCTGCAGCTTCAAGAGTGCAGCAGGAGCTGGCAAAAAAAGAACCAGACATACGAATTATTGAAAGGGTGATCACTGCTGACCAATCCCTTTCAAGCCAGGTATTGAAAACCGCTAATTCCTCTTTTTATAAGGGGCTTTCCGAGATATCCACCATTCGCAATGCGATCATCCGTCTGGGTATTAAAGAAATCCAAAAAATCGTATTATTAGCAACCACCCGCAATACCTTTCAATGCAAAGACAAACGTATCAACCTGGTCATTAAAAGGCTGTGGCAGCACTCGGTCGGCTGTGCTTATGGGGCGGTGTGGATCTGCAAACGGCACGATTTCGATGTAAACCCAAGTGAGGCCTTTTTTGGAAGCCTATTTCATGATGTTGGCAAATTGTTCATTCTCATGGTTATTGAACATATCAAACAAAAAAACAAGCAGGTGAAGATAACGCCAAACCTGATGATGGAAGCCATGGTCAAACTCCACACCACCCAGGGGTATAAATTACTTGAACACTGGAATGTTCCCCACCAGTTTGCTGTTGTTGCCAGAGATCACCACAGCCTTGAAATCGATCAGAATAACACGTTGCTGCTCATAGTTCGGATGGCGGACCTAGTCTGCCGCAAACTAGGAATCAGTACAGATCCTCCCCAGGATATCATGCTACCCTCCACCATTGAGGCAAATCTATTGAATATGTCCGAACTGGATATTGCAGAACTGGAAATTTACCTGGAAGACTCTAAGGTATTGACCGCCTGACCAAAAATCAGATAGCATTGCCTCAAAATGCCATTTACCTAATAACCAATACCAGAGGAATACACCGATGACCATTGAATGGGCATATCTACGAAAAGGATGAGCATCCTGCACTAAAGCACAGTCTGTGTTTACAACCAAAAATATTGTCCCGGCAGAGATTACCGATGCCAGAAAGGAAAAAATAGACGGTGACGACGCCTGGAACCTGCTGAGCAGCGCCAAAGAAATTGTTGTTGGTCGGGGTAAAAAGTTTACGGTATTTCAACCTTCAACCGATGACCAAGAAGTAATCTTAAAACAAACTCTCGGACGTACAGGAAACCTACGAGCGCCAACGCTCAAGGTTGGTGACCGACTCATTGTCGGATTCTGCGATGAAATGTACAATCAATATGTAGGATAATTCATGGAAATCACACTCCAACAGCAACTTGCAAGCCAACTGCAGACAATCATTGATCAGGGGCAGCTTCGCCATGTCATTCCTCTTTGCCACCAGGACAAGGGGTGTGTTGAAATTAACCAGACCACTTACCTGAACCTCGCTGGCAACGATTACCTGGGTCTTGCCACCAACCGTGAACTGCATCAGCAATTTTTTGCAGACCTTTCACCTGATACCATCCTTACTTCATATGGGATGGGCAGCACCGCCTCCAGGCTCATGACCGGCAACACGGCACCTTACGCACAACTTGAAAAGGGGCTGCAGAAACTCTATGGCAGTGAGGCTGCTCTTGTCTTTAACTCTGGATATCACCTCAATATTGGTATTCTTCCAGCCCTGGCCGACAAAAATGATCTCATTCTGGCCGATAAACTCTGTCACGCCAGCCTGATTGATGGCATGCGGTTGTCACGGGCCAGGGTTATTCGTTACCCGCATTTGGATTACGCAGCCATTGAGCGTATCCTCAAAAAGGAACGTAAAAAGTATCGCCAAGTTTACATTGTTACTGAATCTATTTTCAGCATGGACGGCGATGAGGCTGACCTCTCTTTATTGGTGAACATCAAAAACAGGTGGAGTTGCGTTCTTTATGTCGATGATGCCCATGGTGCCGGTATTCGTGGTAAAAGCGGCTGCGGACTTGCTGAAGAGTATGGAGTAGTAGATGATATTGAACTTTTGACAGGTACCTTTGGCAAGGCCTATGGGGCCCAAGGTGCTTTTATTGTCTGCACACGCCAATTGGCCGATTACCTGCTCAATACTGCCAGATCACAAATATTCACCACTGGCCTGCCGCCCATTAATGTTAACTGGTTATGTTTCATCCTTGATAAAATTCCACAACTCACGGAAGAACGTAACAAAGTTGCAGCTCTTGCTGATCAACTGCGAGATGGCCTGCGCAGTAAAGGGCTTGAGACCTTTGGCACCAGCAATATAGTCCCGGTAATGATAGGTGATGCAGCCCAGGCAGTTGCAACCTCTGAAAAAATATGTGAACAGGGATTCTGGGTAAAGGCGGTACGTCCACCCACCGTTCCGGCCAACACCTCCCGATTACGGTTGAGCCTCAATGCTTCTATGGAATGGGAACAGATTGCCCCCCTTCCAGGGTTGATTGCCGAGGCGCTTATAGGAAATTAAGATGCGCTACAGCTGGCTCAACCAAAACGGACTGTCCACCTGTGTCCTGTTCATGACCGGTTGGGGAATGGACTCATTGCCCTTCACTTCCATTCCGGCTGACGGGTTTGACATCCTTATGGTATCAGACTATCAGCATCTCGAACCGGTAAACATGGAACTGCTGAATAATTATGAACAGTGTCATCTCGTCGCCTGGTCCATGGGGGTCTGGGTGGCCGGACACCTCTTACACGAGGTGCAGGATCACTTTACCACTCGTACGGCCATTGGCGGTACCCTTGATCCGATACATCCAACAACCGGCATTCCTCCAGAGAACTACGACTTCATCCTCCATAACTTCACCCATAAGATCCTCCACGACTTCCACCTCTCCATGTTCACCAACCAGGATGAGGCGCAACGATTCTTCCACAACAGGCCCGAACGTCCGCTTGACAATCTGCTCTCCGAACTTGGCGCCTTTAAGGAGCACTCTTTAACCTATGGGGCGTCAGCTGATATCTTTACCCAAAAAATAGTTACCAGTCGTGATCGTGTTTTTCCTTTTAAAAACCAACTGCGCGCCTGGGGTAAAAAGGAAAGTAAAACTCTGAAACTTCCCCACTTTCCTTTTTATACTGTCAGTGGGTGGGAGGCTTTGGTGAACGGTACGTTTTAATCCCTGTCAGTATGGACACCTGCAGGAAAAACTTCAAAAACGAACAAGAATTACTTTTTTGGAAAAAAAGCACGGAAAACATCACAAAAAAGTAACTTTCAACATTGAAGAGACCTTTTGAATGTGCTAGTAGTTCACTTTTATATGCAAAAAGGGCCTGGTAGAAAAAAATGAAAAGAGCAGTAGACCACTGCTACAGCGTAGGAAAACAAGAAAAGTGGTTCGCCTGATAAAAAAAATGCCGATTGGAAAATCCAATCGGCATGATAAAGCATATGGCGGAGAGAGAGGGATTCGAACCCTCGGTGGAGTATAACCCCCACACTCGCTTAGCAGGCGAGCACCATCGGCCAGCTCGGTCATCTCTCCAAAAAAATATGGCGGAGGAAGTAGGATTCGAACCCACGGTACTTTCGTACAACGGTTTTCAAGACCGCCGCCTTCAGCCACTCGGCCATTCCTCCACTCGCTGGACTGAATACCATTTCAGAGAGTGCCTGTCAATACTCTCATAACTGTAAAATGCGATGAAAACGGAAAATAATCAAAATTCCTTCCCTCAGGAACATGAAATACAAAATCTGACCTGCTTGTATGAAATTACCAGGCACCTAGCTTCTGCCACCAACCTTCGGGACTGTCTGGAAAATGTCATGTGCAGTCTGGCTGAAATAAAAGGGATGGATAACGGCACTGTTTCCATAGTGAACCCGTCCACCGGCGAGTTGGAAATAGAAATTGCCCGCGGAATCACTGCAGAAGCTCGAAAAAGAGGCCGCTATAAATTAGGAGAAGGCATTACCGGTAAAGTTGTTGCCACCGGTGAACCCATCATTGTTCCCCAGATTGGCAATGAACCACATTTTCTTAACCGTACCCGTAGCCGAGGCGATGAGTTGAAGCAAAAAAGCTCATTTCTCTGCGTTCCCATCCTCACCGGGAGCCACTCCATTGGTGCGCTCTCCATTGACAGGATCTATAAGGACGGATTTGGTTCACAATCTGAACAGGACATTCGTTTCCTGACTATTACCAGCGGACTGATTTCCCAGACGGTGGAACGAATCCTGCGCGTCAACGAAGAACAGGAAACCCTGCGCCAGGAAAATTCACGCCTCAAACGAGAGTTGTCGGCCAAAAACAGAGTTGAGGAAATTGTAGGCAACTCCTCCAGAATGCAGGAAGTCTACGACATGGTGCAACGGGTGGCTGACTCAAATGCAACTGTTTTGCTGCGCGGTGAATCAGGAACAGGCAAGACTATGGTCGCCAAGGCCCTCCATCATAACTCCCGACGTAGTAAGGGACCATTTATTGTTGTCAACTGCTCCGCCCTGCCCGAATCCCTGCTAGAGAGTGAACTTTTTGGTCACGAAAAAGGGGCCTTTACCGGGGCAAACGAAATGAAAAAAGGACGTTTTGAACAGGCCAAGGGAGGTACCCTCTTCCTCGACGAAATTGGAGAAATAAGCCCCGCCGTCCAAGTCAAACTACTCAATGTAATTCAGGAGCGTACTTTTCAGCGACTGGGTTCTTCCAAAGTCATGAAAACAGATATCAGGCTGGTTGCTGCAACCAACAAGGATCTGGAAATGGCTGTCAAGGAGACCTGTTTCAGGGAGGACCTCTATTATCGCTTGAATGTTTTTCCCATTTACCTGCCTCCTTTGAGAAAACGGCGTACCGACGTGCTCCTCCTGGCAGAATATTTCCTAGAGAAATATACTCGGGAAAATAACAAACAGATACAGCGGATATCCACCGCTGCTATTGACCTGCTCATACAGTATCACTGGCCAGGCAATGTTCGCGAACTACAGAACTGTATAGAAAGGGCTGTGCTCATCTGTGACGGCGTCTCGGTACAATCTATTCACCTGCCACCTACCCTGCAGTCACCGGAATCCATTCATTCGGATAAACCTCTTTCCCTGGCCACTGCTGTTGAAAATTTTGAAAGAGAGCTTATTGTTGATGCGCTGAAGAAAAATAACGGCAATCAGACAAAAGCAGCCAAAAATCTGGACACCAGTTTACGGATCATAAACTACAAAAT
>JAUVLX010000252.1 GCA_030600525.1 Desulfobulbus sp.
TTGTACGGATGAAAGCTGGCATGGCTATGGAAAAAGCAGCACTCGGCAATGGGGAAGCCGGCGCTGGCATGGGGATGGGTATGGGGATGATGATGCCTGCTCTGTTTGGTAGTATGCAGCCGGGAGGGGGAGGTGAGCGAGCTGTTGAAAGTGTCGCACCTACAACTGTCTGTGAAGAGTGTACGAATACCATTCAAGCGGATGCCAGGTTTTGCCCTTACTGTGGGCATCAGCAGCTTATTATTACTCAATGTACTCACTGTGAAAAAAATTTGACACCCGGTGCACGCTTTTGTTCCCGCTGTGGCCATTCAACTGAGGAAAAACCGAAAGCTGTACGGTGTGGAGAATGCGGAAATGAAAATTTACCAGCCGCACAATTTTGCAATCAATGTGGGGTGAAACTGTGATGTATGCAACAGGTTCGTGTTTGAATAAATGAGCCGGTTGATTTACTGTCTTTTCGCCCAATCTCTCGGAGTCTAGCGCTTACCTCGTTATTCTGAAAAAATAATCCTCGGAGGTAAGCGAAGACTCCGATATCAATTATATGCCTGTGGTTGTTTTTTCATCATGCCTCGGAGTCTTCGCTTACCTGACCTTGAACGAAAATCTTAGTAAATCAACAGACTCATAAATGAACATCAACGTTGCTCAAGAATGCCCGCAATGTGGTGCAGCCACAACGCTTACTGAATCAGACCGGCTTTTGACCTGCTCCTTTTGCGGCGTTAAAAACTTTTTACAGCCAGCTGGCATTTTTCGTTACCTGCTCCCGCCTACGATCGAGGAAGAAGATACTTCTTATCTACTGATCCCATACATCCGTTTTAAGGGAACGGTTTTTCTTGTAACTGATAAAGGGCTTTCGCACAAAGTTGTTGATACCACCCAACTGGCAGTGAATGTACCCGGCCTACCTCCATCACTTGGTGTAAGAGCGCAGGCAATGCAGCTCCAGCACCTAGATCCAGCCACCCATGCTCAATTTTTGATTCGAACCCTTGAGCCCAAGGCCATACTCCATAAGGCGGCACAGATTTCACACCTTACTGCTAAGGCAGGAAAAAATCTTTTTCACCGTGCGTATATTGGTGAAACCCTGAGTGTGATTTATCTTCCATTAATACAGACTGAGCACGGTTTGCTTGATGCTGTCAATCGCCATTCCTTGTCAGCGGATACAAGCACACGTCTTAAAAACAAAGCTCTTAAATCAACCAGTTTTCATCCACAGTGGCAGCCCAGCTTTCTGGCTTCCCTATGCCCTCATTGCGGCGCAGAGCTGGAAGGGGCCTCAGATTCCCTGGTAGTGCATTGTTTTGTTTGTGATCGTTGTTGGAAAATGGATGAAAAAGGTTTGCAAGAGGTGCGCTTTCAGGTTGTGGATGACAGCGTACGTGCTGGTCTGTACCTCCCTTTTTGGAAGCTGGAAGCATCCATTCCAGTGCTCAATATTTCAAGTTTTGCTGATTTTATAGCATGTACTAATCAACCCATGCTACCTCATCCTGATTGGAAGAAGAAGCCAATGCAGTTTCTCGTCCCTGCCTTTAAGTTGAGACCAAAAGTGTTTATTCAAGCAGGGCGCCAGGCAACTTTAGGGCAGTGGAAGCTTCCTGAAGGTAAAGGCAAAAAAAGAACTGATTTCTTTCCAGTGACGTTGTCTTTATCTGAAGGCAGACAAGCAATTAAAATTATCCTGGCTGCATCTGCTGCCAGCCCCAAACGTATTTTTCCACATCTACCAAAGGTACGGGCAGTGGTGAAGGGAGCGGGGCTTGTCTATCTGTCTTTTAATGACCAGGGACATGATTGGGTGCAACCCCATACTGGAGTGGCAATCGGTAAGAATATCTTGCGGTTTGGTCGTCAAATGTAACTTTGACAGAGTGTAACTTCCGTGGTATAGAGGCTTTTTTATGGCACCGAAGAATAACTTCGGTCTATGGGCCTGTGATATTTTTTATGGGCCTGGATATACGCTGCTCTCGGACCATAAAAAACACTCTCCTTGCAGTCTGCGCTACTCGGAGTCTACGCTTACCTGGAGTCTACGCTACCTGTATACCTGTGTTTTAAGGTAGCCATTTTTTAGAGTGCGGTAATTTTTTTCGAGTTTATCTCTTTCGCTTAGCATTACAAAGATCCATGGTGTTACAAAACAATCACGAACAGTTCATGCAGGAAGCGCTTAAAGAAGCGCGTTTAGCCCTTGATCAGGGCGAATTTCCTGTTGGTTGCGTATTCGTTGACGGTAATACGATACTGGCCAGAGGCAGGAGACGGAACAGCAGCGATCAGTTTTGCAATGAAATCGATCACGCTGAAATTGTTACCCTGCGTACATTTCTGGCTGACCAACCTGATTACGATCTTTCTTCAGTGGTCGTTTACTCCACTATGGAGCCATGCCTGATGTGTTATTCCACCATGCTCCTTTCTGGTATTCGTTCTTTTGTTTGGGCCTATGAAGATATCATGGGGGGAGGGACAAATCTTCCCTTGCAGAGCTTGAATGCGCTTTACGCACAAATGCGGATTACCCTGGTCGAGAAGGTGCTGCGAACAGATAGTCTGAAACTCTTTCAGCAGTTTTTTACAAAGTATTCTTATTGGCAGGATAGTCTGCTTTCACGATATACTCTTGAGCAAGTCATTGAGGACTGATTTCCATGGATACACAACCTCTTGCACGTACCGTCGGCTTTAAGACCGGCGAAAGAAATGTTTTTTTTCATCTTTTAACCGCATGCAACCTTTCCTGTCGACACTGTTACATTAACCCTGATCAGCATGGAGTTCAAACCCTGGAGCTTGAAACAGTTCTCCAGTGGCTGCAGCTTTTTAGCGATGATCAAAAACAGGCAAACCTTATCCTCCTAGGTGGCGAGCCGACCATGCATCCGGACCTGCCCCAAATTATAAAGGCAGCCAAGTTTATGGGTTTTGCCGTTACCGTGGATACCAATGGTTTTTTGTTCCATGATTTATTGGACAAGGTGACTCCCAAGGAACTCGATTATTTGAGCTTTTCACTTGACGGCCCTCAAGCTACTGTTAACGATCCTATCCGTGGTACTGGGGTTTTTGCTACTTGCACAGCTAATATCAAGAAGGCCGTTGCCCAAGGATTTACTACCAGTCTCATCTATACGGTCTCCAATCTTAATATTGATCACCTTTACCTGATGCCCGAGCTTGTTGCAGATCTTGGTATAGATCGTTTTTTTATTCAGGTTATCGGCCTGCGTGGAAAATCCGCTACAACAAGCAGTAGCGAGGAGCTTAACTGGCAGGTCGACCCGGAACGTTGGCTGGATGTTGTTCCCCGTGTTGCTGCAGAGGCCGCAGCCAAGGGTATCCATGTTGTGTTTCCTAAAGTTTATTTAGAACCAGAAGAAACTTTTGAGTGTGCAGGAATGGTGGCAGAAAACTATTTTGTGTTCCCCAACGGAAGAGTGTATCAGTGTCCGCTCTGTGAAGATCATCCCATTCACAGTTATGAGATAAAAGCAGACAAGCTTTGCCATCGCTCTGGCCTGAATGAAGACCGTTTTTTTCCTCTTTCTATCCCTGAAGGGTGCGTCATGAATAAGCTGTTGCAGCCAGAAAATATCAGCTACCAAGATGACGGTAAACCAGAACACCGGATCTCCTGCTGTCTATTGAAGCAGGAAATGGTGCCAGCAAAGAAAAACTGATAACATGCTTGTAGATAACCGACTTGAACAACTCCACCAGTTATATACCAGGGCCCTCGAACTCCACAGCCAGGGAAATTTCACCCAGGCCGTAACTTTGTATGAGGAGGTAGTCAGGGAAATACCAGATGCCGACGCGGTGCAGTATAATCTTGGCCTTGCCCTGTACCATCAAGAAGAATATGCAAAGGCCAAGGAGTGCTTCCAGCAGGCTGTTACTGTCAATGAGGCAGATGTCGATTATTGGTTTAACCTGGCGCTTACCTGCAATAAACTTCATTTTTTTACAGAGGCTGTTGCCGCCTACAAGCAGGCGTTAGCACTTCGGCCCGATGATGTAGAAATTTTATATAGTCTTGGCTGCTGCTGTAAAGAGTGTGGGGCGACAGATGAAGCAATAGAGGTGTATTCCTACGTTCTAGAGATCGATTCGTTTTATAAACCTGCGTTAAATAATCTGGCCTACCTGCAGCATTTGCAGGATGATCATGAGGGCGCCATACAAAGTTATCAACAGCTTCTTGCTGTTGATCCGGATCATGCAGGGGCACAACACATGATTGCTGCGCTTAAGGGAGAAACATCCCATGCCAAACCACCAGAGGAATATGTACGGAGTCTGTTTGATAACTATTCAGAAAAATTTGAAGCAAATTTGTTAAGTGATCTTGACTATCGTGCACCGGAAAGGCTGTGGAAACTGTTTAATCACGGGCCGCGCAAAAAAAAGTATGATCACTGTATCGATCTTGGATGTGGTACCGGTCTTTGCGGCGAACTTTTTCGAGGGTGCTCAGAGAAGCTAACCGGGATAGACCTTTCACCAAAGATGGTAGCCCTTGCTCGCCAGAAGAAGATTTTCGACACCTTGGAAGAGGCTGAACTGATCGCGTATTTTAATCAGGGACCTGCTCCGTTTGATCTGGTTCTCGCTGCCGATGTTTTTATCTACCTGGGCGATCTGAACCCCGTTTTTCAAGCCATAACTGCCGCATGTCCTGATACGGTCCATATTTGTTTTTCAATAGAGTCCGGAGAAGGGGAGGGCTGGAGGCTACATGCAAGTGGCAGATATTCTCATTCTCACGCCTATATTTTGGCTGTGGCAGAAGAAAATAAACTGGAGATTTGTCGCTTTAAACAGGTGACGTTGAGGCAGGAAAAGGGCGGTGAGGTTACGGGGCTTGTGTATTTTTTAAGAATCGGACAATAAAAAAGGCGTCTGCTTCAAGCAGACGCCTTTTTTATGCATAAGAAAAATTCTGACGGTAGTTATCAGACTTTAAACTTAGCGACCATCTCCTTGAGATTGTCAGCGATGGTGGCAAGCTCCTGGGCACTATCCGTAACCTTGGAACTGGCACTGTTCATCTCATTGGCGCTGTTGTTTACTGCGGCTATATCAGTTGCAATCTCCGCGGCTACAGTTGAACTTTGGGAAACGTTTTCATTAACTTCACCTATACCGCTTGAAGCCTGATTCACGTTTTCCGCTATTTCTCTGGTGGTTGCTGTCTGCTCTTCCACAGCAGTGGCAATGGTTGCCACAATTTGATCCACATCGGCAATAACCGTACTGATTTCATTTATTTCCTTCACTGTAACACCGGTGGCCTGCTGAATACCTTCTATCTTGGTTTTGATATCCAGGGTAGCCTCCGCTGTCTGTTTAGCAAGGTCCTTAATTTCGTTGGCAACAACTGCAAAACCTTTCCCTGCTTCTCCAGCCCTTGCAGCCTCAATGGTGGCATTGAGTGCCAG
>JAUVLX010000265.1 GCA_030600525.1 Desulfobulbus sp.
ATTCATTCGCCAAATTTCGTGCCATTTTGTTGTCTGCGGAGCCAGGAGGGTAATTTGTGTTTGTTTATTAAACACTGAATTCCACCTTTTTTGCATCTCAAGAGGAGCAAAGTTGACGGCAATTTTATTTTCTTCCACCGTATATGCTGCGTCGGTCACAGATTCGCCTGCCAGTAACGGTATAGAGAGAAAGACAGCGGTTCCCTGCGGTGAGACCCTGGTAACAATGGTTTCAACTCGCCACTGAAGCCCAAGGTGCAGAATTCGTTCGACCTGCATGAGTGGCGGCAGGGTGGACGTCCCAAAGTCGGCTTGCAGTGTCTGTGTTTCTTGTTTGACAAACTGGAGTCGGTTCTCGGGCACATGATTTTCATCGAGCCCTGCCACTGACCACTCTCCGTGTCCGTTAAAGGTGACAGCATGCGGGGCAAGAGGGAGCAATAATTGTATATCTGATCTGTTTACTGTTCCGGAAAGGTGTATTTGCTGTTGTCCTGCAGGAAGAGGCAGCCATACGTTTTGCTTATCGGCAAAGGCCGGAACTGATTGCTGATCAATCGTGATGGTTTGCCAGAAAATGCCTTTTCCCTGGGGCAGCATTACAGCCGATTCTGAACTGCAATTTGCCTGTATCTCTACTGTGATTTCATTATCATGGAGATTGATGTCCATGGTGTTCAAATCAGCGCAATCTGGGAAACATGGAGCAGGTTGCAGTATTCTTGTGCGGAGCGTATTCAGCAGTTCCTGGCTGGGATATTCTGCACAGTATCCCGGCTGCACTGAGATTGCGATAAGCGTTAAAGATAAGGCAATGGCCGTTGAACTAGCCTTTGCTACAATCTTTTTCCATGGCATAGTCGTGTCTTTTTTGAGGTCTACCATACAAAAAGCGAGCAGATAAATTGCTGCAACTTTTACTAGAGTGAGTAGGAGATTAACAAAAGGAGAGGAGAGCAGCAGGTGCAGTTCCAGTTCTTCTTCCACTGGGCCGTTCCAGGACAGCCGAATGACCCGCCATCTATGGGTGGGCATTCCAGGTCCAGCCTGCACCTTGGATTGGACATCGTGTTGCTGTTCCAGTTGTTGACTGGACCGGTAATGAAGTTTAGCTGGAGAAAGAGCAATGCCGGACTTTTCCCTGGTCGCGTATTTTTTTGCTTCCTGAGGAAGAGACGTTTGTTCGTTATCGGTGACAGCATTGAATGCCATGGTTTCGACTGGACGGGAAGAGGAATGAGACACTTTTTCCAGCTGGGGAAAAAATCCTACTTGAAGCTGCTCAACACTGTAGGGGAGTATCATGATGACCAAGCCAACCAGGAGCGCCAGCTTGATGTGTGTTACTGGTTTGATCAATTTTGAATTTGGCATTGTCCGACTTATGGCAATACAGGCAAGTAAGGCCAGCCAGATAAATATCGGTGCGTCTCGGTCATGATAGGAGAGTACTAACGCGATGAGAGCGATTGTTCCTTTCACTCCCCCCAGTAGTTTGAACGAAGTGATGACGATGATGAGTACGATAAAGCAATCAAGCAGGGTCCAGTTCGAGAGCCATGTTTTTGCAGAATCGACACCGGATGCATACAATAATTTCCAACCAGGAGGGAGGACTATTTCAGCAGAAAGTTTATGTATGCTTTGGCCCCAGCCACCAGCAGGAAACTTTTTTGTTTTTTCTATTCTGCTTATAGCCATGCCGTTGATCTTACCCTGCCTTACCTCGACTCCTTCTGGACCGTCTTTTGTAATCCTGGTGATGAGTTGATCCTTGCCGTTGATTACCATCCGGCCAAGCCTTGCCGGAGCCTGCATTGCAAGCCTTGGTTGCTGAGTAACCGACCCGGAGAAGGTGTCTTTGATGGTCATCCCTTGGCCATCGCTGTCCAGCCAGAGGCTACGATGGAGATCGAGACGATTGGGAGCTGGCTCGGGATCTCCTCGTTTTAAAGTTTCAAAACTCAGGGACTGCCCTTTTTTTACCAGATAGGATGGAAATCTGTGCCAGGCTTGAGGAAGTGTTGTCTGGCTTGGATCAACAACCACAGCTTTGCTGTTAATTTTTACCATGCGGAGCTGATTTTGTGCTTCAAAGCTCCAATATTCTCTTTCTGGACCTATTGGGGCAGGAGAAAACAACAGGCTGTCTACCTGACCTTCAAGGCGCGATTTATATACGATGGTGTAATTGCCCGGTCGGGCCTGCATGTGAATCCGCTTGTCAGTACCTATCTTAACCGGCAGGGAGCATTGCAGGCTGATTGGTACCTGGTTTTTAGGAAGCTGCCAGTCGATCAGGATTTCACGGGGTTTTCCCGAAACCTGTACCTCGATCTGACTGGTGACCACCATGGGAATAGTGTCGTTGATGTGGCGGTAAACCTGAGTATGAACGGTGTCTTCGCCCTTTACCTTTTGTGCTGAGGACTTGCCGGAAAGCCATAGGGTGTTGCTGTTTATATCAGCAAGCCGTTTTTTGCCATTGAGTTTGAAATCGACAATAGCGGTACCGGGAGGAATTCTGATTGATTCGGGAGGGCTTGCCCAGGTAAAACTTCCCTGGATAGTATACACTCCTGATTGTGGTACATGAAGTGCTGGTATGCCTTCCCTATTGACCACCAGTGCGGGCTCATTGTTGATAACCACCTTTTGCGGCCAATATTTTGTTTGGCCAGGAAGGACAATCCAGCCTGGCTTTTTCATCTGCCAGGTCTGCGAGAAATATCCGCCACTGTCCTGTACGTCCAACTGCAGGGGATGTGGCCATACACAGAATTTTTTTTCGCCATCAAATGAGGATGTACATAACCTGTTGTCCTGATCATGCAATACCCATGGTACCCATGGCTCAAGCTGTTGCGGGATATCTGCTGCAACTGTAACCGATGAACAGAATAGACAGGCGAGAACAGATACTATCCAGAATAATGATTGCTTATGATGGAGCATGGAATCCTCCGCAAAACACTTTAGGGTATCTTGAATTATTAGTACTTTCGTTCGAGATCAGGTAAGCCTCGACTCCGAGGCATGCGATAAATTTTACCACAGGCATATATCTAATATCGGAGTCTACGCTACCTCCGAGGATAAAATTTTGAGCATAACGCTGTGATCGGGCGAAATGGCAATTATTGAAGATACCCTTTACAGTGAAGTAACTGATGGGGCGGCAGCGCAAGTTGTGATTCTACCGTGTGTAATGAAAATTATAGCACAAAATGGCTAGATTGGTAGCTGAGAAATTGGGAAAATGCAGGGCAACCAGGTAGTGAAAAATCGCAAAACAGGCGGTTTGTGAGAAGATATGAACACATTAACTCACTCTTCAGCAGTACAACCGGGGCCCCGGTTGTGCTGCTGAAGAGTGACAGATTATAACAGATGTTTTTGTTGCCTTTTCCCCGGACTTGCTGATTTTTTTTGTTTGGTTTTCAATAATGGGACGGTGGTGTACTCCCTGATGACAGGGGGCAGCCTGCGTCCCTGTATCTTTTGGATATCTGCTGCAATGCTGTCAGCAACCGTCACAGGAGACATCTGTTTTTCGTCGACCAGATAATGAAAGAGAAGTTCAGCCATTCTGCGAAGTGAAATCTGCCAAGTTGTCAGGGTGTTTTGATAGAGCCAGGAGGAAAAGTCGGCAAAGCCACTATAGGTATCGGTGTCCTGCCAGAGGAGAGTAACGCTGCCACTGAAATTGCCGCTGTTATAGAGAAGGTCCCAGAAGCGGGCAAATCGTTTAAACTGCTGCATAGCAGCAAAATCGATTAAATCGTTGGCGAGTATTTCATAGGGCGGCAAAGGCGAATACACCATGTTGTGCACCCGGTCATGTCGATTGATGGTGGTTCCTGAGAGTTTTTTGAGTACTCCGAGCTGTATTTCTCCTGTGGTCAGAGTGGTGAGCGTGTTGAGATTGCTGCCAAAACTTTCCAGGGGTTCACCAGGAAGCCCGACGATAAGGTCGAGGTGGAGATGGGCGTTGGTCTGGTGTTCCAGAAAGTGCAGGTTTTCCTTTAATTTTTCCATATCCAATTTACGATGGATCGCTTTTGCCACCTGTCCGTTCAGGGTCTGAATACCGACTTCAAGCTGTAGTGCACCTGGTGGAAACTGCGATAATCGTTGTTTGATTGGGGCGGGAAAGTAATCAGGAACGACTTCAAAATGGACCAGATAAGGAGGACTTTTAGCGAGAAAGAAGTCCAGTATCCGGATGACGCGCTCTGTATTAAGGTTAAAGGTTCTGTCGATAAATTTGATATTCCTGGCCCCTCGTTGCCACAAGCTTTCCAGAGAGTTGAGAAAGCAGTCTATATCAAAATAGCGCACTTGCTTGTCAATGGAGGAGAGGCAGAACTCGCAGGTATAAGGACAGCCTCGGGATGCCTCCACATAAAGGGTTCGATGTTGTATGTCCTCATCACTGTAATAGTCGTAGGGCGGGTGAAGTGTGTTGATATCCGGAAGAATTGGCGCAATGATTCTTTCAGCTGTTCCAGGGTGGTCTGACAGTGTGCGGCAGAGGCGATAAAAACTTGTTTCGCCCTCTCCCTGAACAATATGGTCAGCACCATCCAGGTTGACTCTGTGAGGTAGGTGACTGGCCTCAGGACCGCCAAGCACAACGATGGTCGCTGGAGAGAGAATTTTGATAATTTGAGTGAGCTGTTCAACGTGGAGTGCATTCCATATATACACCCCTATGCCGAGAATGTGGGGATGCAGGGCGAGGATTTTTTCAGCAACGTCCTGGAGCCGGTCTGCCGTGGTAAACTCGATAATCTTTGCCTCTGATTCCAGTTCCTGCAGGTTTGCAAGCAAGGAGCGCAGTCCAATGGAGGCATGGATATAACGTGCGTTTAAAGTGGTTAAAACTATATCAGGCATCTGGGGATTTTGACTTAAGGTTGAGGTAATCTTGCACAATTGTTTTTTCGTATGCCTCAACCTTGAACGAAAAATCTAATTATTCAAGATAACCTTAGGGAAAAAAAAGCAGGCAACGAATTGATGAGACTCATTGATGTCACAACCATTGCCTACCTTTTTGTATTGTTACCTGGTGATCATCTGGCGCAGTACCTTATGCAGTATGCCGCCGTTGCGAAAATAATCGATCTCCATCTCGTTATCAAGACGAAGGGTGACCGGGATGGTTATTTGGGTGTTATC
>JAUVLX010000058.1 GCA_030600525.1 Desulfobulbus sp.
AACAACAGACCTGTTTGGAATGGTACGATTTTATAAACGGTGGATGTCCCACTCGTTTTTTGCCAAACATCGATTAGCTCATGCGCTGCGCCAGGTGAAGGTGTTTCAAGGCGTAACAAAGACGATTGAGGGCGGATTTACGAATCCACGACATTAAATAACTGGTTAAAAGCGCATGATTTTTTCAACTCCGTCCATTTAATAATCATAGAATAATAAGTAAAATATGACCTGTAAGATACCGTCGCGTAACATAATCGACCTGCCGACAACCTGCCCTGCAGCTACTTCATTTTTTCAACAGGTACAAGCACTAGAACTGAGTGCAAGTCTGGAAACGAAATGTCTTGAAGCTGAAAGTGTGTTGAGCGCAGAGGATATCGCGGGCAGAGGTCTCTATCTTTCTAAAAACGATGAAGGCGAGCTGGCAACGGAAGTACTACTCCAGAGGCACAAGTTTACTCAACTGGTTGGCGAGCATGTCTTGTTTCGTCAAGCTGCCTTGACGATTATTCAAAATATTTATCTCACCAAGGACAGAAAAATATTTTTCGCAAGTACCGGCTGCACTGTAGAAGAAGAACGGCAAAAGGCATTACAGTTGTTTAGCCAACCCACAAAGAGTACATCCATTCCCTTAGCCCAAACCTTCCAGCACATGATACTGGCAAGAGTATGGGCCAGGATCATCTACAAAGCTGACCTCAGCTTCACCCGCAAACCGGAATTCCAACAACTGCAAGCAGTGGTTGAGCGCCTGAATACTTTGCGAAATATATATATGTTACTGACAACCGGACTTGTCAGAAAGATAACCTCACGGATCAGCAACACCTACAAACAATCTATTACTGCTGAAGATACCCACCAGATTGGCAGTTTCGGTATTGCGAGGGCTGCTTACAGATATCACCCTTCCGTGGGGATTCGATTTTCGACCTATGCATCGTTCTGGATATTACGTGAAATTCAACTCCAGTCGCTGGGGGGGAGGTTGATCCGTGTTCCTGCAACGGTCATTGAAGATATTTCCCGGTCTGCCAGAAAAGGTGACACAGCTTCTGAAAATGCTGCCGTTGAAATACTGATGAATTCTACCGTTATCCTGGGAGCGAAGAAAGAACCGCAATATGAAAGCGGTTTTCTGCAAGACCCAGCAGAACATGTCGAACAACAGGAGATGAACAGTAAACTTTTGGAGGCTATTGATACTGTCCTGCCTCCTAAAAGTGCCGACATACTCAAGCGACGATATGGTCTGGGAAAGTATGAGGGCCGTGTCCAATCCATAGTGGAGATCAGCCAAATCTATCAAGTAACTCGTGGAAGCGTGTACCAGCTTGAGAAAAAGGCACTCCTAAAATTGAAAAAGCATTTGGCAATCGCTCTTAAACTGTAGAAGCTAAAATTTTTCCTGCCACCTCCCCTTTTTTCATTCGTTTGGCCGATACTTCACCTGTACTCCTTTTAGAAAATTACGTAGAATTTGGTCTTTACATTCACGGTAATTTTTATGGCCCGGCTTACGGAACAACGCACTTAATTCATGTTTGCCGATACGCACAGAGGCAAGTTCCATAATCTCCAAAAGATCTTCACTTTTGAGGTTTAAAGCAATTTTCAGTTTCACCAAAACAATATTATTAGTGATCCGTTTCTCCAACTGTGGCTGGACCCCTTCTTTTTTGCCACGCATCTCAATAATTAAACCATTTAAAAAAGACGCCAGCTTGGTGTCGCTACAATTCTTATAGTCAGGATCATCGTCTTGCTTGAGCCAGTCACTTATCTGTGCACGCGTTACCTCTGCCCCCCCAAAACCTAAGATAGCAATCATTTTCGAATCTTTAAACTTAAAGGTATAGCGAAGACTTCGTAAAATAAAGTTATTGGTCACAAAGACCTCCTTGTAGTATTTTCTCTCATTGTACCTAAAACGCAGATGCTCTCAAGTACAAATCCATTTAAAAGTGTATGACACTAACAGATGCAAGACACAATGAGTAAGGGACTGATCGTCCATAGGGACAGTGGGCGTTCAATATGGCAATGCAGATTTCTGGTAAGTACTCTGTAATGAGGGATTTCAGAACACAGTAAAAGCTGAACGATTACTCTTCTCCATTGCAGTTTTTTACAATCAACATTGGGAGTATTCGACAAAAATATATAAGGGGCAGGTTTTTTATGAACAGACAGGCTGGAAGAATAAAAAGTCGATAACCTCTGTATCCACAATTTGGTGGTAAGGTCAATCTGAAAAAAACGACTGGAGCGGGAAACGAGATTCGAACTCGCGACTTCAACCTTGGCAAGGTTACACTCTACCACTGAGTTATTCCCGCTCAGCAATTTGTATTCTGTAGGAGGCGACGAACATACCCCTTCTCCTGGGCTGTGTCAATTAATATTCATCATTAAGGTAGCTTAATCATTCGAATCCAGCCCATTTCCTTATTATTCAGATTTTACCACAGGCCCAAAAACAACCTCGATGCCGCATTTATACAACACCATTTCAGACACATATAAGACGACTCCACAACCGCATAATCTTTACAGGAAATTTTCAAATAATTTTCGTCTCTATACATGACAGGGTGGAATTTCGGTCTTTTTTTATTGAACACCAGGAATTAATTGGTTGAATCAATCTTCAGCGGAGGGTACAAATATCGGTCCGCTTCGTTGAAAATAACAGCGCCCCTGCACGGCGACTACATGTGTCAAAGATAGTAGTGTCAAGTTATGGCCGTAACTTTTTTACAGTTCGCCGTGATAAATAGAATAGAAATAAACCACGCTCTCTAGGAGAGCTGTCGGATTGAGCAATTCTTGCTTCAATTTAAGGCATTGTCGGGAAATTAAGCACAGCCATATACTAAATATTGCGAGCATTAATTTTTCGGCAATAACGCTGAGTTGGGGAAAAAGGGTTCAGTCCGACAGGCTCCTAGGTCATGGTTGAGCAATGGAAAGGCGGGAAATGATGTCACTTACCGAACAGGATGCAGCAGCGGCTATTAAAGCGCGGATGGTTTCTCTCACAGTGTTGGAATTGTTCAGTACTGACTTGGAAGAACTTGACCGCCAACTTCTGGAAAAGGTTGCCCTGGCTCCTAAGTTTTTTCGCAATGCACCTGTCATGATTGACTTCGGACAACTTGATGAAGAAGTTGACGGCAGTTGGCTTGAAAAAGCCTGTGAACTGCTGTTTGCCAATAATTTTGTCCCAGTTGGCATTACAGGTGCAGTGGAATCGTTAGAGTTCACGGCAAGAGCGCGAAACATTGCAGTCTGGCCAGCTGCCGGAACAGCTCGGCCGGATACTGTTGTGGAATCACCGCAACCGGAAAAAAAAGAAAAGCCCGTACAGAGTCACCAGGAACCACAAGAGGAGGTCTCCCCCCAAGAGACACCTCATACTGAAACCCTTGTTGTTCGGCAGCCAGTTCGCTCTGGGCAGAAGGTTTATGCCCGTGGAGGTGATCTGATCATCCTTGCGTCGGTCAGCACAGGAGCAGAAATTATGGCAGACGGCCATATCCATGTGTACGGCACTCTGCGAGGTCGAGCGTCAGCTGGTGTTAAGGGAAAGGAAAGTGCCAGAGTGTTCTGCAACGATCTCCAGGCCGACCTGGTTTCAATCGCAGGTTATTATATCATCAATGACGATTTACCGATCGATATGCGCAACACGGCGGTTCAAATATACCTACAAGGAGACCAACTCAAGATAGAGTCTCTAAAATGATACACTAACCCGCCTATATTGATCATAAGACTAGGTGCTCCAACGCACATAAGAAGCAATTAACGCATAACTCGGAGGATAAACGATGGCAGAAGTTATCGTCATAACATCTGGAAAAGGCGGGGTCGGTAAAACTACGACCAGCGCCGCAATTGGGACAGGCCTCGCCATGCGCGGGTATAAAACGGTGGTCATTGACTTTGATGTAGGCCTCCGTAATCTTGACTTGATAATGGGTTGCGAACGTAGGGTAGTATATGACTTTGTCAATGTCATTCGTAATGAGGCTAACCTCACCCAGTCTCTAATCAGAGACAAACGGGTGGATAATCTCTTTATCCTGCCTGCTTCACAAACACGCGACAAAGACACACTCGATATTGAAGGTGTGGAGCGAGTTATCAACCAACTCTCGGAAACCTTTGATTATATCGTCTGCGATTCCCCTGCGGGTATAGAACGTGGTGCCTTTATGGCTATGTATTTTGCCGACCAGGCAGTGGTGGTAACGAACCCGGAAGTTTCTTCAGTCCGTGACTCTGACCGCATCCTCGGGTTACTGGCCAGTAAAACCAAGCGTGCTGAAGAGGAAAGAGAACCGGTGAAGGAGCATTTATTACTGACGCGCTACGAACCTTCTCGGGTTGAAAAAGGCGAAATGCTCAGCGTTGAAGACGTCAAGGAAATATTGGCAATTCCACTGTTGGGTGTTATCCCAGAATCAAGGGAAGTGCTGCAGGCCTCAAACGCAGGTAGCCCAATCATCCTGGCGAGTGAGAGTGATGCGGGACAGGCCTACGAAGATGCGGTAAGCAGGTTGTTGGGCGAAGACCTTGTACATCGGTTCGTGGAAGTGGAGAAGAAGGGATTTTTCAATAGATTTCGATTGTTCAGGAGCTAACGAATGCGTTTTTTAGAATTTTTCCGGAACAATCGGAAAACCACAGCAACCGTTGCCAAGGAACGGTTGCAAATTATTGTTGCCAGGGAGCGGACAACACGTAACGGTCCTGATTACCTCCCCTTGATGAAGGAAGAGCTCCTGTTGGTTGTCAGAAAGTACATCCAGGTTGAAGAAGGAGCTGTTACAATTCAGCTGGACAAAGAAGGTGATTGTGAAGTGCTAGAACTCAACATCACCCTACCTGATGCCCCAACGGCTTCTTAACTGACCGAGTCGACAATATCTGAAACCTCCTGACTGCAGCATCCTCCAGTTGGTTACTGCTTGATATACACCACCAACTCTGGTGCATATGCACCAGAGTTGGGCCCTCCTGTTCTCCCATTCCCCCTTCCCTTTTTCTGAACCACAGCGCCACAGCGGCTTCACCGCTGGTTTCTTTTTTAGCCGAATCGATGGCACATCCTTTGCTCCTGTGACAGGTAGAAAGGCCATCAGGACCACCAACGGTTTCACGCTTCATCAATTCAGCTACAAGTACAGGAAGACCTGCCATGTCTGATCACAAAAGCATTTCAAATACTGGGAACAAGGAAGAAAAAAAGTTGCAGATTAATAATTCCAAGATGAACAATATACCAAGGAATATTTCCTCTCAGTCGAAATCCGTAAATATCCCTCTGGATAATACCAATCCAGCGCATAAGGTGGAAAAAAGCCTAAAGCAGATCAATCTCACCGCGCTCACAGATAAGCAAAGCTACTATCCCTCCCCAGTCACCTGGGAAGACGAAGTGCTCTACTTTCTTTTGGTTGATCGTTTTTCTGATGGTAGAGAACATAACGGTTTTTCAGATGGTGCTGGCAAACCTATAACAGAAGCAGAATCCCAGCGAACCACACCTCTGTTCAACCTGGAAAAAGATGCAGGAAGGGCAGACAGAAAAAACTGGTTTAAAGCTGGTCAACAGTGGTGCGGCGGAACCATTGCTGGCCTCCATGACAAACTGGGATATCTCCAACGCCTGGGCATCACCACGGTATGGTTGAGCCCCGTTTTCAGGCAGTTGGAAGGAAGCGATAACTATCACGGATACGGCATTCAAAATTTCCTGGACATTGATCCTCATTTTGGCAGCCGCAAGGATTTAAAAAAATTTGTTACTGCAGCTCACAAACAAAAAATTCGCGTAATTCTAGACATTATCCTGAACCACGCTGGCGATGTCTTTGCCTACAAAAACAATGATCAATACGGGTTTGACCAGGGGCAACAATGGCCAGTTAATGGTTTTCGCCAAAACAGCCATGATCCTGGCAGTATCCCCTTTACCAAAATCGACACTCACGTTTTTCCAGATTCCTGGCCTGGAGGAGGCATCTGGCCTGCAGAGTTTCAGGAACCAAACGCATGGACACGAAAAGGCGAGATAATACAATGGGATGGATTTCCTGATTACCTGGACGGTGATTTCTGCTCACTCAAAAACCTGGATCACGGTATTGCACCTAAAGAACCCGAGATTGCCTGGGACGTACAAAAGCGAATCAGGGACTTTCAGCCGTCACAGACGTTGCTCCACCTAGCCGAGGTGTACAAATTTTGGATTGGTTATGCAGATATTGACGGCTACCGGATAGACACGGTTAAACATATGGAACCAGGGGCAGTTCGCCTGTTTGCTAATATCATTCATGAATTTGCGCAGTCGATCGGCAAAGAGAACTTTTACCTTATAGGCGAGGTAACTGGTGGTCGGGCACATGCGGTCAATATTTTAAATACAACTGGCATTGATGCTGCCCTTGGTATCAACGAAATTCCGGACAGACTTGAGTTTCTTGCCAAAGGATGGCGCAGCCCCGGTAACCCCTCCACAGATGCACAAGAAGGCTACTTTGACCTATTCCGTAATAGTCTGCTCGACCACAAGCATACCCATCAATGGTTCGGCAAACATGTGGTCACCATGTTTGATGACCACGATCAAGTCGGGACACAATACAAATTCCGTTTCTGCGGCCAACATAAAGACAGCTTCCGCTTTCTCGCCATGGCCCTTGGCTTGAACCTGACCACCACTGGCATTCCTTGTATATATTACGGGACGGAACAGGGGTTCAATGGTGCTGACCACCGTGACAAAGAGGATGCATACAGCGATGTATTCCTGCGCGAATGTATGTTTGGCGGCCCGTTCGGATCCCTGCAAAGCACTGGTCGACACTTTTTCAACGAAGACCACCAGACCTATCATTTTATTCATGATCTCTGCCTGTTACGGAAAAACCATATCGCTCTCCGTCGTGGTCGCCAGTACCTAAGACAAGTGGAAGGAAGTGATGGAACATTCCATTTCCCCCAACCTGTGAACGGTGAATTGAGATGGTTCATTGCCTGGTCACGGATATTTGCCAACCAGGAATATGTATGTGCAATCAACACCAATGCCAATCAACCATTAACTTTGAGAGTAACGGTTGATTACGCTATCAACCCTCCTGACACCACCATGTCATGCCTCTTCTCCACCGACTCCAGACAGGAAGGCAAGCAAGTCAGAGTTGAGAAATGCAACGGGTCTGCTGTCAATATCACAGTTCCGCCAGCTGGTTTTGTCGTTTACCGCTAACTACTTTTAGCTCATACAAGACGAAACCAATAGAAAATCACCCAATACAAGCCTGCTCAAGACACACTTGATTTTCAGCCTACCGACAAATAAAAAACCAAGCTGTATCCATTAAAAGACAGGTTTAGTGTTGGCAGGCTTGTATTTTTCTGTTCAAATGGTGGATAGAAAAAAAATACCGACAAACACTAACCATTCAAAATATATAAGAATAATTTTCCAATAAAAATCCTGCCAGCCCAACACACCGCTCTACGGGTTTCTTTGGTACAATGAGTATACCAGGAACAATGAAAGAAACTTATTTCGCAGAAGCCAAACGCAGTGACGAACAAACACTCCGTAGACAAATCGAGCAAGTCAACAATGACCCGGTCGTTTCAGGACTGCTCCATGCGGTGAGCGGTCTGCTGGCCATCCTTGACGAAAACCGGCAGATTATAAGCTTAAACAATTCTTTCTGTAAAATGCTCGGCATTACAGACCCTGGCGAGGTGCTGGGATTGAGGCCGGGAGAAGCACTCCACTGTATTCATGCTCATGAAATGCCGGCAGGATGCGGCACTTCCGAATTTTGTTCCACCTGCGGAGCTGCCATTGCCATTGTTTCAAGTCTTGGCTCCAATGAACCTGTAGAGCGCTCGTGTGCTTTGGCCGTTGACAAAGATGGGCACACTAATGACATGGCCTTGAAGGTTCGCTCCCAACCCATTGAAATCGAAGGCAAGAGGTTTCTCCTCTTATTTTTGCAAGACATCACCATTGATCAACACCGGGCAGCCCTGGAGCGTACCTTTTTTCATGATATAAACAACATGCTCACCGGTCTGCTGGGAGCCAGCGAGCTGCTTTACTCTGAAAATAGCCAGTCAAACCTTGTTAAAATTATTCACAACCTGTCTGTGCGCATGGCCAAGGAACTGGATATCCAAAAATTACTCATCAACAGCGACCCTTCTGTTTACAAACCAAAATGGGAACCTGTTGACGCACATGAATCCCTCAAGGAACTGCAGGATTTTTTTGCCTGTCACCCACTGGCAGAAGACAGAAAGCTGGAGGTCCGCAATCCAACGCATTCCTTTTCCATCAAAACCGACCGATCCCTTCTGCTCCGCATTGTCTCCAACATGATATCCAATGCCTTGGAGGCAACCAATGAAAATGGAGAGATAAAGGTTTGGCTGGAAAAGGATGAGAAAAGAGTTTCCTACTGCGTGTGGAATCAGGCCGTAATCCCAAAAGACATTGGACGAAGAATCTTCCAGCGTAATTTCAGTACTAAGGACGGCGCCGGTCGAGGGGTTGGAACGTATTCCATGAAACTTTTTGCTGAAAAATCCCTTGGCGGAAAAGTGAGTTTCACATCCTCTAAAGAACAGGGAACGATTTTTAAACTTACCTTACCCTGCTAAATGCAGGTGTACTCCACTGCTACCCTTTTACAATATACAATATGAACACTACACACTTTAATACGATAGTTGTCGGTTCAGGAACTGCAGCCTATTACGCAGTGGACGGCCTTGTTCGCGCAGGCCAGCGTGTTACCATTATTGATGAACGGCCCTTTGGCGGCACGTGTGCCCTTCGAGGCTGCCAGCCGAAAAAGTATCTGGTCAGCAACGCAGAAGCAGTTGCCATGGCAAGCCAACTGGTGGGACGTGGGATCACGGCTCCCCCCACAACCGATTGGGAAGCGCTACAGAGCTTAAAGAACCAATTTTTTGAAGGCCGCTCAGAAGCCGATGTGCACCAGTGGCAAAAAAAGGAGTCACTACCTTTCATGGCAAAACGGTAATGACGGGTACGAATACCATCAAGGTCAACGACACCAACCTCGACGCAGACCATATTGTTCTTACAACAGGGGCATGACCAAGAGGCAATACGATCCCTGGAGCAGAGTATATCCACGATAGTGAATATTTTCTCAACCTGCACCACCTCCCCAAGCACCTTCTCTTTATTGGTGGCGGCTATATCTCTTTTGAATTTGCCCACATTGCTATCCGGGCCAGGGCTGAAGAGGTAATCCTCATGCATCGCTCCGCAAAGGCTTTAAAATCCTTTGATCAGGATGGGGTCAACATTCTGATTGAAGCGAGCAAAGACGCGAGCATCAAAGTAATACTCAACCGGCATCCCACAGAAATCACGCACGCAGGTAACAGTTTTATTCTTCACAGCTCTGACGATCACGCCTACGAAACCGACTGCATCATCGGCGCAACAGGCAGAATACCCAATGTCGAAGTATTTATAGTCCCTAGCTGGTGAATCGATACGCTTTTGACTCGCTCTGTGTCAATAGACTGGTAAGTTAGCCGTACGTGATGGCTCAACTCAGCTGCTATGCACTATAGAAGGTGACCATGGGCAGGCTGCCTATGGTACAGATGGGATACAGGTCACTCCATACCTGCAAAGTATTTCAAACCCAAAGGTTTACGCCATCGGCGACTGCGCCGCGACAGGATACATGCTTGCCCCGGTAGCAGACTATGAAGGCCAGGCTGTTGTCGGTAACATCCTGGGCACAAACAATACCCCCATTGATTACTCAGTGGTTCCCAGTGTTGTCTTTACCATTCCAGCTATCGGTTCGGTGGGAGTGACAGAAAAAGAGGCAGTGGAGCAAGGGTTAGCATACCGTAACAATCAAGGCACAACAACGAAATGGCCTTCATCGTTGCGTATAGGCGAGCAACATGAATATTACAAAGTCCTTATCGATACAAAAAGCGATGAGATCTTGGGGGCGCACATCGTCAGGCACAATACAGAAGAAGTTATCAATATTTTTGCTCTGGCCATTAAACACCATATTAAAGCACATGAGCTTGCCGAATTTATGTGGGCCTACCCCACTTACACTTCAGACCTAAAATATATGGTCCGCTAAACTTGTGTCTGTCTATAAATGAGGATTTTTGCCTGAGTTCAAGGCGTGCGATAAATTTTACCACAGGCATATATTAGATATCCCGAGGATAAAATTTATCGCATAACACCGAAATTGGGTAAAAATACCATTTAGAGACGGGCACAAACTGAGCTACAGGCCACCATGAGAAGTTCCCCTTCTCCCTCTATTCACTGCCCTAACCTCGGACACTCAATAGAGGGAATGCGGATGCACATTAAATGAAAATTATTTGAATAAAGCCAGGTACTCACCAAGCCCCTCTTTCTCCAGGTCTTCAACAGGAACAAATCGAAGAGAAGCAGAGTTGATGCAGTAACGCAGTCCTGTTGGTGCAGGCCCATCATCAAACAGGTGGCCAAGGTGGGAGTCCACCTCTTTACTGCGCACTTCAGTACGAACCATAAAAAAGCTGCGATCCTTTTTCTCTGCAACATTTTCTGTAACCAATGGTCGGGTAAAGCTCGGCCATCCAGTGCCAGACTTAAACTTATCAGTTGAACTAAACAACGGCTCGCCAGACACGATGTCCACATAAAGCCCTGGTTGCTTATTATCCCAGTACTGATTGTTAAAGGCGGGCTCTGTGCCTTCTTCCTGGGTCACTTTATATTGCAGCGGAGTTAACCGTTTTTTCAAATCTTCTTGACTTATCGGCTTCATTTTTTCGTCATTCCATATTTTTTCCAAAAAATCATCACGCCCGGAACGGGAACGATAAAATTTATACCTGATAGGATTCTTTTTATAATAATCCTGGTGGTACTCTTCCGCCCGGTAGAATGGGGTGGCTTCCACAATCGGGGTCACAAGGGACTTACTGAAAAGCCCACTCTGTCCAAGGCGCTCTTTCGAGGCTTCGGCTAGTTGTCGCTGTTGCTGATCGTAATAATAAATGGCTGTTGTATACCCATGACCACGATCAACAAATTGGCCGCCACTGTCTGTGGGATCGACCTGCCGCCAATAGGTATCAAGGAGTTGTTTATAGTCTACCACCTCAGGGTTATACTTCACCTGAACCACCTCTACATGACCGTTTCCCATATAGTTTTTATAGGTAGGATTGATATTAGAACCACCTGAATAGCCTGATTCCACGGACAGGACACCGGAAAGCTTTTCAAACGGTTTTTCCATGCACCAGAAACAGCCCCCGGCAAACATGGCAAGGGAAACCTGCCCATTACTTGCTGACACACTGCTAGTGTCACTTCCTTCAGCATGACTTCCTCTGTTACCTGTAAACACAAAAACGCCTGCTACCAACACGCAAAAGATGGAGATCAAAGATTGTTTTTTTCTTATCTGCATATTTTTCTCCCAACAAATTCACTTTTTACAACTGGAAACGTCTTTTTCCGGAATCGATACACCCAACTTTTCACAATGACGACAGGTTCCTTACATCACTTATCATCACCCCCTCCAGTCGATAACGTCTTGATATACGTCCCTGACTCCTGCAAACGTTTTTCTATATTCTTACTGTTAATCAGTTCCTGATCATACATTACACGGTTAACTTCCAGGCTCCCCTGCCACCCTTTCTTGACATCAATAATTCCTTTCTGCCCCTCCAGGGCAGCCTTACCTACGTCGTATCAGCCAACAGCAAAGGTTGCAGTTCGCAATGTCTGTCCATGCAGGGCTGAACCAGTGAGCATCAAAAACAGCAGTGTTGCACCAATAATCAGACGACTAAAAATTTGCATATTCTTCCTCCAGGTGTTTATTCTGGGTTAATCCAATGCTTCCTTTACCCATCAAGATAAGACAGCTGTGTAAATCTGCTATAAAGGCAATGTAAAGATTGGTTAAAGAAAAAGGATGCGGGGAAAGCTTGTACGGTTAAAAACAGCCTTACCGCCACTGCAGAACCAATGGCGACAAATGCGAAGTCTCTCTGTATAGGAAGTGCTTGAAAAAACCAGAGAGGCTGACCGTATCATCATCACCCCAACTACATGGGAGCGACGTCCGGGCAGCTTAAAAAATTTCAGGACAGGTTATACCCCGTAAACGATGCAAACAAGCCGCCTCGACTTGCAAAGGGGAATAAGGTGTGTTTGCCTTTTAGCAGGGCCATCCTGACAAAACGGCTTACGAGGATTGCGATCAAAGTAGTGAAAAAAATAGCAGCCAGCATTATTGAAAGGTAACTACTCACACCCTAAAAACAAGAAAAAGCTTGACATGTTTCTGGTCATGGTTTTTTTAAAATTTTGAGTATCCGAAAAAGCGGGCCTTGAAGCTCTCTAATGGGCTTCCGTTCTCATGATTATCGTGCATCAAATTTTTTTTGTAACAAATCGCTATAATAGTCCAGTGTAAGGCGCCACAGGAGGTCGAAAAAAGACATGGTATAGTATGTCATGGCTACAATGAACAAGACAAGCGTACGCGAAGAAATTGAGCGACTGAAACAAGAGTTTGAACAACTCTGTTCTGCCGGCAAGGTATCCCCGGAGACCCGAGTTGTAATGAAGAGCCTGTTGGTGGTTGTCGAGTTGATTCTGGCTGTGTTTTTGGAGAAAAAAACTCGCAAGGACAGTAAAAATTCCAGCATCCCCCCTTCCCAAACCCCCAAGAACGAAACTGCCACGTCCGGTTTAAGCAAGGGTAAAGGCAAAAAAGTTTTTGGCGAAGTTAACAATACCCGAACCAAGGAAACGGTCATCATTGCTAGGGTTACCACATGTACTGCCTGTGGAGCTCCATTAGACGAAACGCCCTGCCATGGGCATGAACGGCGCACGAAGATTGACATCGTTTTTGAAAAGGTCGTCGAGCACATTGATGCAGAGATAAAGCAGTGTCCCAATTGTGCGGCCAAGGTTAAAGGCCACTTCCCACAGGATATGCCGGGTAAGTTGCAGTATGGCAATGGAATCAAGGCGTTTGCCATACATCTGGTCATCAGCCAGATGGGAGGCTGACGCAATTGCCGCTATTCTTAAGAAAAAGTCGATGCATGTTGACGAGACGTCCTTGCAGGTTGAGGGAAAAAAACAATGGATTCACGTTTATGCCTCTGGTGGGATAACTTTGAAGTTTTTGCACCGCAAACGAGGAAAAGAAGCCATAGTTGGGGTGGATATCATTCCCAAATATGGTGGGGTGATAATCCATGATTGCTGGGCATTATATTTGTCGTACGATCACTGCGGCCATGGACTTTGCGGTTCCCATCTTTTGAGGGAGTTGACGTTTATTGTCAATTCGAATCAGTATAGCTGGGCCCATAATATGAAAAAGTTGTTGCTTGAGAATTGTCGCATTGTTGCCGGGCGAGAAGACAAATGTCTGACCGAAAAAAAATACGCCAATCTGTAAAAGCGCTACCGCAATATACTTACCCGTGGAGGTAAAGAGTTACCCGAGATACCTCCGAGGCCAAAGGGAAAGCGTGGCAGGAAGGCCAAATCAGATGCCCATAATCTTTGGGAGCGACTGAAAAAATACGAAACGGCCGTTTTGGTGTTTGCAAAAGAGCCACATGTCCCATTTACGAATAATAGAGCTGAAAGGGACCTTCGCATGGCAAAGGTTAAACAGAAAGTATCAGGGTGCTTTCGGCGTACACGTTATGCCGAGGCGTACTGCCGGATTTCTAGTTACCTGCAGACCATGGCAAATCAAGGTATCAACCCTCTCGTAGCAATTCAGCTCGCACTGGCGGGTAAAATCCCGGAGGTCGATCCTGATGGGTGTGAGTAGTTACCCAACTGGAAATAATAGTCCTCCAATTGTTTTTTGGTCAGCCTGTCCGGGCAGCAATCAAAATGACTGCCGATGCGACGGACAGCTCGGGAATAGGCATCAATTGTTGAGTTACTTTTGCCCTGTAGTATAAGCAGCTTCAGGTGCCGCTCGTAAAGGGTCGCAAATCGTTTTACTTCCGTAGCCTTCATGGTATACTCCTTTCTGCTGTAAGTGTCTGAAATTAGACAGTTACAGAAGTATACACCACTTTAATCTTTTCCTGCCGCGAGAGCGGCTTCGTTCAACC